>JAQGHZ010000277.1 GCA_028291485.1 Rubritepida sp.
CGGCGGCCGGCTCGCAGCCGCAGTCGTCGCGGCGGCGGCTGGCCGAGCAGATCCGCGCCCAGGCCATCGCCGACGCCGCGCCGGACATCCTGCACCTCGGCAGCGTCTTTGAGGGCTGGCGGCATGACGTGGTCACCACCTGGCCAGCCGAGCTGGAACGCCCCGCCATCGCCGCCACGGTGCACGACCTCATCCCCCTGACGCTGCGCGAGACCTATCTCGACGGGATATGGCGCGAGGCCGGGCTGGTGCCCTGGTACGCGCGCTGCCTGGACGAGGTGGCGGCCTGCGCGCCGCTGCTCGCCAATTCCGAGGCCACGCGCGACGAGCTGCTGCGCCACCTGCACCTGCCGCCGGAGCGCGTGGTGACCATCGGCGGCGGCGTCTCGCCCGCCTTCGCGCCGCCGCGGCTGGATGCGACGGCCCGTGCCGCGCTGCTCGCGCGCTACGGGCTGCGCGAGGGCTTTTTGCTGTATCTCGGCGCCGGCGACATCAGGAAGAACGAGGGTGTCCTGCTCCAGGCCTTCGCGCGGCTGCCGGCGGCGCTGCGGGCGGCGCATCCTCTGGCGATCGGGCATGTGAACCCGCCGCATCTGCGCGCGCAGGCGAAAGCGGCCGGGCTCGCCGAGGCGGAGCTGATCGCGCTGCCCTTCGTGGAGGAGGCGGACCTGCCCGGCCTCTACGAGGCGACCGCGCTCTTCGTCATGCCCTCGCTGGCCGAGGGATTCGGGCTCCCCCTCCTGGAGGCCATGGCCTGCGGCGCGCCCTGCATCGCGAGCGACACCTCCGCCATGCCCGAGGTGGTGGGCCGGGCCGACGCGCTCTTCGATCCGCGCGACCCGGCGGCGCTGGCCGCGCTGCTGGAACGGCTGCTGAGCGCGCCGGAGCTGCGCGCCGACCTCGGCGCCTATGGTCCCCGTCGCGCGCGCGAGTTCAGCTGGGACAAGGTGGCGACGCGCGCCTGGGCCGCGCTCGAGGCCGGGCGCCCTGTCCGCCGTCACGGCCGTCCGCTGCGGAGAAGGACGCTCGCCATCGTTTCACCGCTGCCGCCGGCGGCCAGCGGCATCGCCGACTACACGGCCGAGCTGGCGCCCGCGCTGGCGGCGCACTACGCCGTCACCCTGGTCGGCGCCGCGCCCGCTGAAGGCGCCCTGGCCGGCCGCATGCCCTGGATGAGCGAAGGCGATTTCATCAGCGAGGGCGGCCGCTTCGATCGCGTGCTCTACCAGCTCGGCAACAACCCGATACACGCGCAGGCCCTCACGAAGCTGCTGCCGCGCTTCCCCGGCGTCGTGACGCTGCATGATTCCGCCATCACCGACCTGCGCAACTGGATCGACGGCGGCGCAGCGGCGCCGGAGCCGCGTGTCCTGCGGCTGGTCCGCGAGGAGGGCTATCCCGCCCTCGTCACCTCGCGCGAGCTGGCCGGCAGCGCCGGGCTGCTGGCCGATGCGCTCGGCGTGGTGCTGCATTCCGGGCACGCGCGCTGGCTGCTGGAGGCCGAATACGGCCAGGCCGCGCTGCGTCATGTCTCGGTGCTGCCGCACCTCCGCCAGTCACCGGCCTTGCCCGGCCGCGCGGCGGCGCGCGCCGCGCTCGGCCTGCCGGAGGGCGTCTTCGTGCTGGCCTCCTTCGGACTGATGACGCCGAAGAAGCTGCCCGATCGCATCCTCTCCGGCTTCGCGGCCATGGCCCGGCGCGACGCCTCCGCGCGGCTGGTCTTCGTCGGCGGCTCGGAGGAGGGGGCCGGCCCCGCCGTGCTGGAGGAGGCACGGCGCCTCGGTCTCGCCTCGCGTGTCACCGTCACCGGGCGCGTGGCCGTGGAGGAGTACCGGCGCTGGCTGGCTTCCTGCGACCTGGCCGTGCAGCTGCGCCGCGGCAGCCGGGGCGAGACCTCGGGAGCGGTGAAGGACGTGCTCATGGCCGGCCTGCCGCTGGTCGCGAACCGTCATGGCTCGATGGCCGAGCTGGAGGAATCCGGTTGCCGCCTCATCCCGGAGGATGCGGAACTGCCGGACCTCGCCGAGGCGCTCGGCGAGGTCCGGCAGGAGGCCGCGAAGCGCGCCGCCATGGGCCGGGCCGCCCGGGCCTGGGCCCTACGCGAACTGGACCCCGCACGCATCGCCCATGCCTATGCCGGTGCGATCGAGCAGGCCTACGAACAGGGAGTCCAATCGGGGATGGCCGCGGTGCTCGCGGCCAGCGCGGGACTTACGCTGACGGAGGCGGATGCCGGCGCGATCGGCGCTGCCCTGGCCGCGAGTTTTCGACCGCCCCGCACGCCCCGCCTTTGGCTCGATACCACGCTGCCGGCCTTCGAGCCTGGGATCCTTGAACTGCTGCGCAAGGGGCTCGAGGGCTGGCGCCCCGAGCCCTGCCGGATGGAGGGTGGCCTTCTGGTCACCGCCCATGGCTGGGCCTGGGGGCGCCTCGGCCTGCCCGGTGCGCCGCCCGACGAGGGGCCCGCCCTGCTGGCGGTCGGCGACGCTGCGATCACGGCGCCCGAAGCCGCCGATGCGGTCATCGCGGCCGGCGCGC
>JAQGHZ010000285.1 GCA_028291485.1 Rubritepida sp.
GCGGTTCCGCCTGGGCGGCCCGGATGGCGCGACGCAGCTTCGCGATTCCGGTGCGGTAATGGCCGATGGCGCAGAGATGCCGGCCCTCCTCGCCCAATCCGCGCGGCAACTCGGCCGTCGCGCGCGGTGTGTCGGCGAGGCGGGTGGCAAGCGTCTGGCAGTATTCGGCGCTTTCGGTTGTCATCCGGAGCGGCCGATCCGTTTGGATGGGGAGGACGCCGATTGCGGACACCGGCAAGGCGAGCAGCCAATGCATGGCCCTTTGAATGCACTGCGCGGTGTCACCGCCCGATGGGCCGGCCGTGAAGCCTTGTTCATATGGGATTTCAGGGCTTTGGCAGGCAGATCACGACACGCAGGCCGGGCGGATCGGCGCCCGGGATTGCGTCCACCAGGAGCACCTCGCCGGCATGGAGCTGGGCCACTGCGCGCACCAGCGCAAGGCCAAGGCCGGAGCCCGGCATGTGGCGCTAGGCGTCGGCGCGGAAGAAGCGGTCCAGCGCGTGCTCGCGGTCCTGAGGGGAGAGGCCCGGGCCCGAATCGCTCACGGAGATCTCGATCTGCGTCTCGGTGTCCCGCGCCACCAGCCGGATCACCCCGCCCGGCGGCGTGTACTTGATGGCGTTGTCCAGCAGGTTGGCCACGGCCTGCAGCAAAAGGTCGCGGTCGCCCACCAGGGCCAGGTGCCCGGGCAGGGCGGTTTCCAGCCGCTGCTCGCGGGCCTCGGCCATGGCCTCGTAGAATTCGGCCGCGTCGCGCAGCACCTCGGGCAGGTCGAGCGGCGCGAAGGCGGCGCGGCGGGCGCCGGCCTCGGCCTCGGCGATGCGCAGCAGGGCCTGGAAGACGCGGGTGATGTTGTCGAGGTCGGCGATGCCCTCCTCCATCGCGGCGCGAAGCTCGGTCTCGCCGGCGGCGGTGGTGAGGCTCTCCTCCATCTTGGCGCGGGCGCGGGCGATGGGCGTGCGCAGGTCGTGCGCGATGGCGTCCGAGACGCCGCGCAGGCCGGTCATCAGCGCGGCGATGCGGTCCAGCATGTCGTTCATGCTGGCCCCCAGCCGGTCGAACTCGTCGCCCTGGCCGGAGAGCGGCACGCGATGCGTGAGGTCGCCGCCGGCGATGCCGAGCGCCGTCGCCACCGCCGGGCGCATGCGCGCCTGCAGCGCGCGGCGGATCAGCGCGGCGCCGACGCCGGCGAAGAGCAGCACGGCGCCGAGTGACCAGGCGACGCCTTCGGTCAGCAGCAGGCGGAGTTGCACGCGCTCGCTCTCGTCGCGGCCGACCAGGAGGCGCAGCCACGGCAGGTCGCGGCGATGCACGCGCGCCTCGGCCACGGCGCCGTCGTGCTGGATGCGGGTGCGGAACCAGGCGCCGTCGTCCCCGAGGGCGGTCGGCCAGTCGCGCAGGTTGCCGGCAAGGCGGCGGCCCTCGCTGTCCATCAGCAGGTAGATGGCCTCGTTCTGGGCATCGAGGGCGAGCCGTTCCTCGATGGCCTCGACGAGGCCCGCGGTGCCCTGCTCGCGGTACCGCTCGACGAGCGTCGTCTCGTCGGTGCGGATGGAGGCGATGGTCTGCCGGTCCAGCGCGCCGGCCGTGGCCCACCACAGCACGGCCACGAGAAACCCCGCCGCGACCGAGAAGATCGCGACGAAGAGCAGGGCGAAGCGGAAGCCGGCCGACTGGAGGAGGCGGGGGGCGGCCGGCCTCGCGGCATGCAGCCGCTCAGACATTGTTTTTGCCCTCGGACGCCACGCGGCTGGAGCGCCCGGCCGGGAGGTCGGATGGGCGGCGCCGGCCGTCGTCGCGGCCGGATTCGGCCAGCGGGATTTCGGGCGGGCGAAGGCTCGTTGCCTCCCACGCCGCGCGGCCCGATGCCGGGAAGGGCATGCCTTCGGTTCTCAAGGACTCGCTGCGGGCGCGGCCTTCCGGTCGGCCCGCCTCGCTCACACCTCGGCCCGGATCATGTAGCCGGCGTTGCGCACCGTGTGGATCAGCGGCTTGTCGAAGCCCTTGTCCAGCTTCTGGCGCAGGCGGCTCACATGCACGTCGATGACGTTGGTCTGCGGGTCGAAATGGTAATCCCACACCTTCTCGAGCAGCATGGTGCGCGTCACCACCTGGCCGGCATGGCGCATCAGGTGCTCCAGCAGACGGAACTCGCGGGGCTGGACGTCGATCTTGCGGCCGCCGCGCGTGACCGTGCGGGAGAGCAGGTCGAGCTCGAGGTCGGCCACCTTGAGCTTGGTCACCGGCGCCTCGGAGGAGGGGCGGCGGCCCAGGGCCTCGACGCGGGCCAGCAGCTCGGCGAAGGCGAAGGGCTTGACCAGGTAGTCGTCGCCACCGGCCTTGAGGCCTTTCACCCGCTCGTCCACGGCGGAGAGCGCCGATAGGAAGAGCACCGGGGTCCGGTTGCCCTGCTGCCGCAGCGTCTCGACGAGGCGAACGCCATCGACGCCGCCAGGAAGCATCCGGTCCAGCACCAGCATGTCGAAGGATTCGGAGGCCGCCAGGAAGAGCCCGTCGCGCCCGTTGGGCGCGTGCTCGACCGTGTGGCCAGCCTCCTGCAATCCCTTCTTCACGAAGCGGGCGACTTCGACGTCGTCCTCAACCAGAAGGATGCGCATCATGTCACTTGGGTCCTTCACTCTGGACCGGCCGATGTGTCATCCAGGTCCGGGAGGCCGGCGTCCCACCTGGAGGCTGACATCCTGCGTGCGTCCGTCGCGAAGAACCGTCAAGCGCACGCTCTGTCCGGGAGGCAAGGCGGCGATGCTGCGGACCAGGCTGCGCGAGGTTTCGGTGCGCTCGCCATTGATCGCGAGCACCACGTCACCCACGCGCAAACCGCCGCGTCCCGCGGGTCCCACGCGTTCGACGCCCGCGATGAGCACCGCGCGACGGCCCGCCCGCGGGTCCTCGGCGACGAGGTCCTGGACCTGAACGCCAAGCCATCCGCGCTCCACCTTTCCGTCGCGACGTAATGTTTCGATCACGGGACGAGCGAG
>JAQGHZ010000290.1 GCA_028291485.1 Rubritepida sp.
GTGTGGCGAGCGTGGAGGAGGTCCGATCAGCCCCGGCTGAGCCAGTCCGCGAGCGCTTCTGCGAAGAGCTCCGGATCGAGGTGCCATGCGCCGGTCATCGCGTTGACGGAGTCGTCCATCGACACGCCGTCCACATAGGCGACCTCGCCGCCGATGGCCGCGTTCAGCGTCGCGTCCACGGGCGGGGTGAAGGCCGCGGGGCGGAGGATCAGCTTGCGCGGGTCGCGCTGCGCGAACAGCGCGTTGTAGCCGGCGCTCCCGATGGGGCCGACAATGTGCGTGGCCTCGGCGAAGAGCCGGATCTGCTCGCCGATGGGAAGCATCTCCGGCCGGACCGGCGTGAAGCCCGCCTGCTGCGCGATCTCCTCGATCCGCTCCTCGTTCACGAGGCTGCGCTGCTCCACGCTGCGCCGGGAGATGTAGAGGCGCCTCGGGCCCTCCCCGGTGGGGCCGCCATGGAATGCGGTGATCCGGCGCGCCAGCGGCTGCACGAGCGGGTGGAAGTACCTGCCGAGCACGCAGGCCTGCCGCGCGATCACCAGCTCCTCGCATTCGACGGGCCGCTCGAACAGCGTCAGCCGCTCGGGGCCGAAGCCGAGGGGGCGCAGGTAGTCCATCATCCAGGGGGCGAAATGCCGCCCGTTCATCAGCAGGCGCAGGCCGCCGGGGTCGAGGAATTCCGCCGCCCAGAGGCGGGGCAGGACCTCGGTGAGGAAATGGCCGAAATGCTGGCCGTGCCGGCCGTCGAGGTAGAAGTACCGGCCCTCGAGGAACTGCTGCGGCCGGAGCTCCTTCGGCGATCCGAAGAGGTTCGGGCCGAGATCGACGAGGCTGTTGTTTCGCGGGACGCCGCGGCGGAAGGAATCCACCAGGAGGATCCCGCCGTCCGAATGGACCAGGATCTGGCCGGGGCAGACCATCGGGCGGTGCAGCTTGGCGATGTGCATCTGCGGCATCTGCGCCTGGGCCAAGGGCTTCGGCACCTTCCCGCGCGTGTAGATCACCGGTGCGCGCAGCGGCAGGGCGTAGGGGTCGCAGGCGACGTAGTAGAGGTCGCCCGGCTCCAGAAGCCCCTCTGCCGCGACGCGTTCGCAGATGTCGCTGTACTCGGCCGCCCGGAAGATCTGGGCGACGGCAGGGCCCATCATCGGGGGATCGCCGTGGAGATTCATGCTGCATGGTCGTTTTCGGGCCGAATGGCTGTCAAGCGACGGTTTCCATGCTGTTCGGAGGCTTAGGACGGCTGACCTGCACCGCGCCCTCGGTTAGCTTCCGTCGCCTCTGGAAGTTTCGGCGCAGCCCGCGCCGGCAGGGAAGGGAGGCGAGGCGATGATCCTGAGGCTGGCGGAGGAGGAGCGTCTTTCCGGCGTGGTGGTGCATGGCAGTCTTGTCTACTTGGCCGGTCAGGTCGCGGACGATACGAGCCTCGACACGGAGGGGCAGACCGCGGACGTGCTGCGGCAGATCGACACGCTGCTGGCGGTCTCCGGCACGAGCAAGGAGCACCTGCTGAGCATGCAGATCATCCTGGCCGATATCCGGGACGCACCCGCGATGAACCGCGCCTGGGACAAGTGGCTCGACCCGTTCCACAAGCCCGCGCGCATGACCATCCAGGCGCCGCTGGTGGACCCGGGCTGGAGAGTGGAGATCACGGGGATCGCTGCGCTGCCGTGATAGGGCGTTCGTCCGCTCGCAGGCAGGCGCTGCTCGCGACCGGGCTGACGCTCGCCTTCATGCTGCTGGTGGCGCTCGGCGTGTCGGACCAGGGCTGGTCCTTCGCCGCGGCGGCGCTGGTGATCGCGAGCCTGGCGCTGGGCGGGCTGCATCTCGTCTTCCCGCATGGGCTGCTCTTCGCGCTGGGCCTCGCGAACGGGCTGGCGATCTACGTCTGCCTCTTCGTGGTGATCGCGAGGGCCTCGTTCCCCGATGCGGCGGAGTGGTCGCGCAGCGTCGCCTTCCTGCTGCCGGTGCTGTCCTTCGTGCTCGCCTGCGTGGCGCGGCGCCGTGCGCTGACGGCCGCCGCCTCGTCCGAGATGGGCGCCGATCTGAAGCATCTGCCGCGCTTCGCGCGCTGGATGATCCCGACCGCGCTGGTGGGGGCCATCTCGCTCTCGCTGCCGGTCAACCGGTTCGCGCCGGAATGGCAGACCTTCTTGCTCCTGGTGGCCATGGGGGCGATCGCGGCCATCACCGCGGCCTCGGTCGGGCCCATCGTGCGGCTGCTGGTGGATATCTCCGTGATCATGCGGCAGGTCGGCCACCGCGTGATGGTGCTGGCTGTGCCGATCGCGACTTATGTCAGCCTTTTCGCGTTGCTGGCTGTGGCCTTCGGCTGCCTCTACCGCACCGCGGACGGGTTCTCGCGCACCCCCATCTTCCTGCTCATGGGGCAGCCCGGGCGCCTGTCCTTCTCCGACGCGTTGCATTTCAGCATCGTTACCCTCTCCACCGTCGGCTATGGCGACATCCAGCCGGCGGATGACGGGATCCGGCTTCTGGCGGCCGTGCAGATGATCCTGGGGCAACTTCTGCTGCTCTTCGGCTTTGCGGAGATCATGCGGAGCCATGCGGGCGAGCAACGGAAATGAAGCCATGGGATCGGCGTGATTCCGCCTTATTGCGAGGCATGATGACAAGCGTGGAAAAGGCGGTACGCAAGTGACGGCGATGTTGGGCGATCCAGGCTTCTGGCGGCGCAAGCGGGTTCTGGTGACGGGGGGCGCGGGCTTCCTGGGCAGCAACCTGTGCCATGCGCTGGCCGCGCTCGGCGCGCGGGTGACGGCGCTCGACGCCATGCTGCCGGATGGCGGCGCGAACCCGGCCAATCTCGAGGGGGCCGGCGTGATGCTGGTCCGCGGCGACCTGCGCGACACCGAACTGCACAGCCTCTGCGACAAGGTCGACGTGCTGTTCAACATGGCGGCGCAGACCAGCCATATGGGCGGCCAGAAGGATCCGGTGTCGGACATCGCCATCAACGCCGTCGCCCAGGTCCGTCTCGTGCAGGTGATGCGCGCCGCGGCGCCGGAGGCCGCGGTGATCCACGCCTCGACGCGCCAGTTCTACGGGCGCCCGATCAGCCTGCCGGTGAACGAGCTGCACCCGGTGAACCCGCCCGACGCCAACGGCGTCTCCAAATGGGCGGGCGAGCAGTACTGGATGCTGGAGAACCGGGTGCTGCACCGCCCCGTCGTCTCGCTGCGGCTGACCAACTGCTACGGCCCGCGCCTGCGTATCGCCGATGCGCGGCAGACCTTCCTGGGCATCTGGATCCGGCGGCTGATCGAGAACGAGCCCTTCGAGGTCTGGGGCGGCGACCAGCTGCGCGACCTCGCCTATGTGGACGACGTGACGCGCGCCTTCCTCATGGCGGCCGAGCAGGCCGGCAAGCCCGGCGTATCCGGCCAGGTTTTCAACCTCGGCGGCTCGCCGCCCATCTCGCTGCGTGACCTCGCCGCGGCCGTGATCGCGGCCAATGGCGGGCAGGGCAGTTTTTCCACCCGCGAATTTCCTGCCGACCGCGCGCCGATCGACATCGGCAGCTATCACGCCGACGACAGCGCCTTCCGCGCGGCCACCGGCTGGGCGACGCTGGTCTCGCTGGCGGAGGGGCTGCGCCTCAGCCTCGAATGGTATCGCGAGCGAATGAGCGACTACGTTGACCTCGATCAGGCCGTGAAGGCCTGACCCAGGGAAGGACATCCACATGAACGCACCCCTCCCCATGCTGCCCTTCGCCGATCCGGGCGCCGGCTACCGCGCGCTCCAGCCGGAGATCGACGCGGCCGTGGCGCGCGCGCTGGCCTCGGGCTGGTACATCCTGGGACGCGAGGGCGAGGCCTTCGAGGCCGAGTTCGCCGCCTGGCTCGGCAACAAGCCGGAGGCGCCGACGATGCACGCGGTCGGCTGCGCGAACGGCACGGATGCCATCATGCTCATCCTGCGCGGCATGGGCATCGGCGAGGGCAGCACCGTGGTGACGGTGAGCCACACCGCCGTCGCGACGGTCGCCGCGATCGAGATGGTGGGCGCCACGCCGCTGCTGCTGGACATCGATCCCGACACCTACACGATGGACCCGGACGAGCTGGCCTCCGTGCTGGCCGATCCGCCGCCGGGCCTGCCGCCGATCCGCGCGGTGATCCCCGTGCACATCTACGGCCAGCCGGTGGACCTGGTTCCCATCAAGGTGGCTTGCGACGCGGCCGGCGTGGCGCTCATCGAGGATTGCGCGCAGGCGCATGGCGCGGAGCTGGACGGCTGGAAGCTCGGCACCATCGGCCATGCGGCCGCCTTCAGCCTCTACCCGACCAAGAACCTGGGTGCGCTGGGCGATGGCGGCATCCTGGCCACGCCGGACGCCGAGCTCGCGGCGCGGATCGCGGCGATCCGGCAGTACGGCTGGAAGCGGCGCTACATCAGCGACATGCAGGGCGTGAACTCGCGGCTGGACGAGGTCCAGGCGGCCATCCTGCGCGTGAAGCTGCAGCACCTCGACCGGCAGAACGACCGCCGGCGCGCGATCGCCGACGCCTATGACGCGGCGCTCTCCGCCACCTCGCTGATCCCGCCGGCGCGGCGGGAGGGCGGCCATCACGTCTTCCACCTCTACGTGCTGCGGCATTCGGCGCGCGACGCCATCATGTCGAAGCTGAAGGCGCAGGGGATCGGCACGGGGATCCACTATCCGATGCCGGTGCACACCCAGCCGGCCTATGAGGGCCGCGTGCCGCTCGGCCCCGCCCATTGCGTCGAGACGGCGCGGACGGCACAGGAGGTGTTCTCCCTCCCCATGTTCCCGGAGATGACGGACGAGCAGGTGGCGCGGGTCTGCCTCGCGCTCCGGCAGCTCTGAATCAACCCCTGGGCGCCGTTCTCGTCTTCCCGCTGGCCGCGGTCGCCGAGATCGCGGGGTGCTTCGCCTTCTGGGCCGTGCTGCGGCAGGGGGCGAGCGTTTGGTGGCTGGCCGCGGGCGTCGCCTCGCTGCTCCTCTTTGCCTGGCTGCTGACGCTGGCGCCGGGCGATGCGGCCGGGCGCGCCTTCGCGGCCTATGGCGGCGTCTATGTCGCGGCCTCGCTGGTCTGGCTGATGGCGGTGGAGGGG
>JAQGHZ010000346.1 GCA_028291485.1 Rubritepida sp.
TGCGCACCATCCGCACGCCCCAGAGGAGAAGAGCAACGCTGCCGAGCAGCAGCAACAGGATCTCGGAGCCCATGAAGGCGGCCCTAACTGAAATAATTATGTCGCAATGTGGACCCCGCGATCCTCCATGCCAAGGCTTGCGAGGAGCCTCGGGCCGAAGCCGGGACGATGGAGAGAGTGCGTCGCCCGCCCGGTTAAGGCGCGAGGTCGAGCCAGATGGCGATGCCGTTCAGCACGCCCAGGGGAAAGACCAGCGCGCCCAGAACCAGAAACAGCCAGCGCCCTGCCATCACCGCGGAGTGGATGTGCTGGAGCCAGGCCGCAACCGGCATCGCGACGAAGATGGTCATGAGCCAGAGGCCCCAGAGGCGGTCCCACCGCCTTGCCCATGCGATCCGCGTTTCCAGCACTAACCAGAATCCCAAACCGTGTTATTAAGCTTAGGTTAAGGATTCAGCCGTGGCTCTCCCATTACGGAAAACCACGTAGGGATCCCGCCCCGCCCACTTAAGGCTTCCCGCGCCTCACCGAGGCATGACTTGCAAAATGTCCGCAAACTTATGGACCATTCTTGCAAATCCCCCATGCCCCTTGTTCCCCCTCCGTTCCCGCGCCATCCCCGGGCGATGGAGCGGGTCGAGGAACGGATCAGCTGAACCCCACGATCGGAATCAGCGCCGCGTATGCGATGTTCCCAACGAGCCGGTAGAGATCGTCATTTGGTTGGATGTTGTCCGGCAGCATCCCCGGCCAGGCGGGCAGCGCCTTGAACCGTTCGTATCCGCCATCTGCATGTCGCTGTGGATGCTGTCCCAAATGCCGGCCGGGCCTCAACTCTCCGGAAGCAGGATGGCTCAGGCGGGAATGGAGGCCGCCTCTGGCCGCCCCACCCGCTTCAGGGCGGCACCGACCTGCCGCCCAAGCGCTATCATCGGCCGCTCGATAATGGCAAAGCTCAGGACGCTGAGTGCGAGGGTCGCGACAATGCTTCCGGCCGCGTAGCCAACAGCCGCCTTTGGTCCAACCCCGAACGTCATGACCGGCCAATAGTGATAGAATCCCGTGACGACGACCCAATGCCATAGGAACAGGCTGAAGCTGATGTCGCCCAGCCTGATCAGGGGCTTCGGGAACCGAGTTCGGCCGCCGCTTCGGAATTCCTGCCCAACGAGCCCATAGAGGATGAACGCCGCGGACAGGCCATAGCCGATCTTGCGGAACGTCGCGAAATCGAGAGCCGCCGGCGGCATGAAGGCCACCGTCGCGCCGGCAAACATCGCCAAACCAGTCCCCAGAAACCAGGCAGGCGCCCACATCCTTCGCGCCGCGATCGCCATCCCCGCTATGCCGCCCAGCAAAAAATCCAGCATGATTGGATCGCTGTATCGGCGGTCGATCTGGTGGCTGAAGAGGCCGAGGAGCACCGCCCCGACAATGAAGGCGAACGCCAAGAAGATTGCGGCGCGGCGATGCCTTGCAGGAACCAGCATCGTGAGGCCAACCAGAAGATAGAACCTCACCTCGAAGACGAGCGTCCAGGCAATGGGGAATATCGGAGAGAAATCTTCAAGCGCCAAGTTGCGTATCGCGCCCGCCCACGTGAACGTCGCTAAAGTGAAGAATGAGCCGATCGCCATGGTGATGAAATACAGAGGGTAAATCCGGAAAATTCTCCGAACCCAAAAATCACCCACCTCGCGCGGGCCATGATCCCGCTTGCCCAGCAGGATAATCGACATGATCGCGCCGCTGATGACAAAGAACACGTCCACGCCGCCTTGGCCCAGGGTTGGCGTGAACCAGTTGCTGTGAGCATCGGGCGGGAGGAACAGTAGCGAAAAGGCATAGATGTGGCCGCCTGCCACCAGAGCCGCGGCTATACCCCGCAGCACCTGAATGCTCTCGATTTCCCTCGATTGAGCAGAGCTCATCACGTTCCCGCCGACTGATAGGCCCCTTGCGGATTACCTTGCAATGGACCGAGACGCAAAAAACTCGGCGCGGGTCTCCCCCGGCCGGGCTTCGGATCATATCGGTGGCGCCGACGCCATGATCACGGCGGCCGCAGATCCCGCCACCAGCTCCGGTAGCCGGTAGCCGCGGGATGGATTCCATCACCGCCCAGCGGCTCGTACCGTGCCGGCCGCCCCCGATGCACCGCGGCCCCAGCATCGCCGCTGACCCCGAGCGGGGGAAAGGTGCCGCAACGGGATTCGTGCGTGTTTCGGGTGCCATGTTCTCCTGGGCCGTCGAGCGCGAGATGATCGAGCACTGCCCCGTGCACAAGATCAAGAAGCTCCCCAGCGGCCATTTCAAGGCTTGGAGTAAAGACGACCTATCGCGCCCTGGAGGCGCTCCCGCTCGCCTACCAGCGCGTCATGACCCTGGGCGTACACACCGGCCAGCGCCGCGGCGACCTCATCACCCTCACCTGGGCGACATGGGATGGGCGCGCCATTCGGCTGAAGCAGTCCAAGACGGGCGCCGAATTGGTCATCCCGGCCGGCGCGGAGTTTCGCGCGTCAGGTGCTCGGGCGTCCAAGGCCGGCCGCTGGGGGCCGTCAGGATGGTCGCGAGAAGAACGTGCACGGCCTGCGGAAACTGGCAGCGACGCGGCTCGCGGAGACCGGGTGCTCCACCAGCGAGATCCAATCAATCCTCGGCTGGAAGACGCTCCAGATGGCCGAACTCTACACGCGGAGCAAAGACCAAGAGAAGCTTGCGAGGGCGGCGATTCACCGCCTAGAAACTGCAAACGTGCAGACCGCCGCAAAACCGGGCAGAAAAGGCAGGTAAACCGTGAGGGCAATATTCGTCATGGTAAAATGCGAGATGGGTCAAGCCTATCGCGTCGCGCGCGAGATGGCCGACACCATTCCTGAGCTATCGGAGATGCACTCCACCTCCGGCCAGTACGACCTGCTCGGGAAGTTCTACCTGGAGCCGGACCAGGACATCGGGCTCTTCGTGGTCGAGAAGGTGCAGAGCGTGCCGGGCGTCAAGGACACCTACACCCTGCAGACCTTCAACGCCTTCGGCGGCGGGCGGAGCTAACGCGGTTTCTGCTGCGTCCGGTTCAACCGCTCCAGCTTAATGTTTCCGCGCATTTTTCCGAGCCGTCGGGCGAATCCGCCTGACCTGGATGGATCGGCCGCCACAATCTCGCCGTAGGAAGGTGTCCGGCGCCGCAATTCCGCCCGCACGCGCCTTCAAGACACCCTCTTCGCGCCACGGGCCGGGGTCAGATTGCGTCTCAGAGGATGCAAGAAACCCCCTCCAAGGTCCGGCGCCGGAAACGCCGGATCCACGCTCCCGAAGGAGCCAGTCCGATGCGCAAGCTTCTCCCTGTCCTCGCCCTCTCCGGCCTGCTCGGCTTCACGGCCTGCACCGACCCCTATGGCCGCGTCGATCCGGTCGCGACCGGGCTGCTCGGGGTGGGCGTCCTGGCCGCGACGGGCCTGGCGATCGCCGCGTCCAACAGCGGCTCGCGCTACGGCCGCGGTGGAGGCGGCTACGGCTATGGTGGCCCGCGCTACGCCTATGCCCGCCCGTCCTACGGCTACGGCCGGCACTGGTAGGCTCTTCCATCGACGGGGCCACGAGGCCCGGACGCGCAGGCGTCCGGGCTTTTCGTCGCGCCCTGCCGCGCCGGATCCCATGGTGCACCTGCGTGCCTCGATTCCGCCGCGGCGCCGACTCTTCCGGCACAATTCGGCCCGCACGCGCCTTGAAGAGACCCTACTCGTGCCATGGCCGGGCGTCAGATTGCTTCCCAGAGGATACAGAAACCCCCTCCGAAGCGGCACCTGAAAGCACCGCCTCGATGCTCCCGAAGGAGCCCAGACCATGCGCAAGCTTCTCCCCGTTCTCGCGCTCGCCGGCCTGGTCGGCACCGGCCTCATGGGCCTCGCCGCCCCCGCCGAAGCCCATGGCTACGGATATGGCGGTGGCGGCTATGGCTATGGCTACGCCCCGCCGCCGGCCTATGGCTGGGGCCGCCCGGCCTATGCCTACGCGCCCCCGCCGCGCTTCTACGGCTATGCCCCTCGCCCCTCCTATGGCTGGGGCGGCCTGGGCCGGGGTTACGGCGGCGGTTGGGGTGGCGGCTGGGGTGGCGGCGGCCACCACCGCGGCTGGTGATCAGACCTGCTGGTAGGGCACCTGATCCCAGGTCTTGAAGCCGGGACGGGACGACATGGGCGGCGCCTTCTCCAGCGCCGCCAGATCCGGCAGCGGGCGCGCGAATTCCGCGTCGCCCGCGAAGGCCGCCTCGATCGCCGCGGCGACCTGCAGCACCAGCACGTCGCCGCCGCGCGGACCCACGATCTGCAGGCCGAAGGGAAAGCCCTTCTCGTCCTTGCCGATCGGGAAGCTCATCGCCGGATGGCCGGTGAGCGTGACGTAGTAAGCCAGGCTCAGCCAGTGGAAGTAGGTGCGGACCGGCTTGTTGTCGATGACAGCCGGGTAGAGCTCCAGCCAAGGCCGCGGGCTCGTGCAGATGGCCGGGCTGACCAGGATCGAATGCTCCGCGAAGAAGGACTGGAAGCCGCGGTAGATCTGCGTCTGGCGGACCAGCGCATCGGCCTGGTCCTGCAGCGAATAGCCCAGCGCCTCCTTCACATTGGCGTGCATGTTCGGCCCGCAATCGTCGGGCCGGGTGCGCACGCGCTCGGCATTGCCGCTGAGGACGCCGGTGGAGCGCAGCACCTCGAAGGCCTCGTCGCCGCCTGACACATCCGGCGTCGCTTCCACCGCGCGGGCGAACATCGGCGCGATGGCGGCCACCACCTTCTGGAAGGCACGGCGGACGATGGATTCGGTCGGCGCCTGCCCGAAATCCTCGGTATAGGCGAGCCTCAGCGCGGCAAGGTCCGCCGGCGCCACCGGGTGGAACAGCTCCGGCCGCTCGCGCATCCTCTGGCCGGGATAGGTGTAGGCGAGCGGGTCCACCGCGTCGTCGCTGGCCATGGCCGACATCATCAGCGCAAGATCAGGCACGTTGCGCGCCATTGGCCCCAGCATCGGCAGCGGCGACCAGCCATGCGGCCGGCGCGAGCTTGGCACGAGACCCGAGGAAGGCCGGAAGCCGATCACCCCGTTGAAGGCCGCCGGGTTGCGCAGCGAGCCGCCGGTGTCGCTGCCCGAGGCGAGCGGCACCATGTTCGTCGCCAGCGCCACGGCCGAGCCGCCCGAGGAGCCGGCCGCGTTGAATTCGGGGTTGAAGGCATTGCCCGTGGCGCCCCAGACGAGGTTGCGGCTGTTCGCCCCCAACCCGAATTCCGGGACATTGGTCTTGCCGACGATGACGCCGCCCTGCTCGCGCAGGTTAGCGACCATGTGCTCGTCCTTGTCGGGGATGTGGTTCGCGAAGATCGGGCTGCCCCAGGTGGTGCGCAGGCCCTTGGTCTCCTCCAGATCCTTAATGCCCAGCGGCAGGCCGTGCAGCAGCGGCAGCGGGCCGCCCTTCATCGTGGCCTCGTCGGCGGCCTTGGCGGTGGCGCGGGCGGCGTTTTCGTCCATCGCCGTCATCGCGTTGACGGCGTGATTCACCTGGCCGATGCGGCCGAGGCAGGATTCCAGCAGCTCGGTGGAGGAGAGCTTCTTCGCCCCGATGAGGCGGCGGGCCTCCAGCGCGGTCAGGTCACAGGGCTCGGTCATCTCGGAATCTCCAGCGTTCCGAGGATCATCGCCGCTTCCGGAGGTTGCGCAAGCCGCGGCGGGGCTCAATCGCCCTTCACATCCAGGACCAGGAACCCGGCGGCGACGATCGGGTAGAGAGCTCGTTCAGCGTCACGACGCCGTCGCGATTCGCGTCGAAGCTGCGGAACTTCGCGGCCGACGCCGATTCGGGCCGCGCGCCCCGCGGAGGAGGCCGGCCTGCGGACCGCCATCCTCGACACGGGCAGAATGGGGCGCGTGGGTTACCGGCGGATCACGGGCCGGGCATGCGGCGTAAGGATCTGTGACAGGCCTCCGACGGAAGACGCCCGCAATCTGGCGCGGCGCGGTACAGAAGCGACAATTCCCCTGCGGAGGAATGGATGCCTCCCTTGCTACATTGCGGCATCGACGCCGTGCCGTCGGTCATCCATCGCCGGAGAATGCCACATGACTCCCATGGTCAGCGTGTCCATGAAGAACATGGTGCCGCTCGCGCAGGACACCGCCACGACTTGCTGGCTGACCTGCTTCAAGATGATGCTGGCCTGGAAAGATCGCAGCGCAAGCGAGATCCGCCCGGCGCTCGAGCAGGCCGGCATCCTGTGGGAGGACGCCTGCAAGACCGGATTGAAGACCCGTGACTATCAGAAGGCGGCAAAGGCGCTGGGGCTTCGCGCCTGGGGCAGCGGCGGCTCCTGGAGCGCGACGAACTTCGCCTCCTTCTGCACCATCAGCCCGGTCTGGGTGGCGGGGAAATGGTACGACTATTCCCACAATGTCGTCGTCATCGGCGCCAGCCGCGAACAGATCAAATACATCGATCCCTGGTGGGAGGGCGCCCAGGAGGCCACCGTCACCACGCGCTTCGCGAAGGACTTCATCAAGGGCAACGGCGCCGACAAGCCCGGTACAGATTTCTACATGGGCTGGATCGGCGCGGTGATGGCCTGGGAGGATGCCATCCCCTCCGGCGTCGTGCCGGAATAAGGGCTGCCTCCGTCCAACGTCAGAGATGGAACAGGAAGGGATAGAAGGCGTCGGCGACGCCATCGTCATCCGCGTCCCCGGGCTCGATGGCGAAATCCTCACCGAACTCGTCGGACATCGCGAGTGCCCCTTCCTGCTACGGGCGTTCAACGGCCCCGGTGGTCAGCGGTTGCCGGTTCCGTTGAAGGTAGCCCCCCGATCAGCCCCGTGGCGGATACTTCGCCGCCAGCCGATCCACGTCGACCTCGCAGCGGGCCAGGATCGCCTGCAGATAGTGCCAGTCGATCGCTCCGGGCATCGCGTTGGAGAACGCCCATTCGTCGAGGGCCGCCGCTATCTCCGGGTCGCCCAGCGCCTCGGGCGCCCAGGGCGCCGTGGTCGTGTTGAGAAGGATGGCGCGGATCATCCCGCTCTCCTCCCGCAACAGGATCTCGATCTTCTCCGGCCCGAAGACGACCTGGGTTCGCGGTTCCGACATGTGCCTCATCCTTCGCAGCGGCGTCATGGAGGAAACCCGGATTCAAGGCGTGCGATGCCGACCCTGGCAATCTTATTCATCCCGTGGGGTGCGCGGCAGGGAATGCCGATCCCGGAACATGCCGGGACCGTCACCGCCAAAGGCCGATGGAGGTCAGGCCTGGGGGAAGCCGCCCCTTCCGGCATACCGCTGGATGGTCGCGCCGGCGGCCAGGTGCGGATAGGCCTTCGCCCCCTTCGGCCAGGTCCTGGCGAAGGCCGCCACTTCGGCATGGTCCATCTTGCGGATCATTCGGACCAGCATGCTCGCCGCCTTGGCCGGACGAAGGCGGTCCTTGCGAATGAGATGGACAAGCCATTCCCGGGCCCGCAACGGACACCAGTCCACCAGCGATTCCTGCAGGGCGCGACGCACCTCGACCGGCAGTTCTTCGAAGGCGCAGTAGGCGTCGCCCTTCAGCGGGCTCCGAGGCTTGGTTGCGGTACTGTTGTCCATCCGCGCCTCCTAGCCGAGGCACGGCCTTTCGCGAAGCACAAGGTTTGGGCCTCTGGGATGCGGATAGCTCGGGTAACGGCGCCCCTCGCCGGAAGCAGGGCGACGCCGATGCCGATCGTGGCGCCAAAAAGAGCCACCAGCCGGCCCCGCAGGCCGAAGGACGATCCGCCCTGAAACGTGATTAGCTTCGCTCGATCACGCTTCAGACTGGCTGAGAGCACGATTCACGGCTTCGGCGATTCCGCCTCAGCCGATCGCTCTCCAGTGTCCTGCCCCCGAAGTTCGCCGCTCTTCGCGGCGAAGCCAGTGGCATGAAGGTGGAGATCGCTGCATAGCGGCGAACTTCAGATTCAGGACACTAGTAGCCCATCGCGTAGCCGTCCTTGCGCGGATCGCTGCCGCCGACCAGCACGCCGCGCGAGTGGTCGATATAGATGGCCTGCCCGCCGCCATGCGGCTTGGAGATGGTGGTGCAGGTGTGGCCCAGCGCCTCCAGCTTGGCCACAACCTCCTTCGGCACGCTCGTCTCGACCTGCACCTTCCCGTCCTCGGGGAAGACGCGCGGCTGGTCGAGCGCGGCCTGCGGGTCCATGCCGTAGTCGAACATGTTGCTGAGCAGGTTCGACTGGCCCATGGGCTGGTAGTGGCCACCCATCACGCCGAAGGGCATGACCGCGCGGCCGTCCTTCATCGCCATGCCGGGGATGATGGTGTGCATCGGCCGCTTGCCCGGCGCGATGCAGTTGGGGTGGCCCTCCTGCAGGCGGAAGCCGAAGCC
>JAQGHZ010000350.1 GCA_028291485.1 Rubritepida sp.
CTTCCGGCAAAGGCCCATCCGGCACGCCGATGACCTGGACGGCGCTCATCCCCTGGCGGACGAGGGTGCTGGCGAGGTCGGTGGCCCCGGTGAAGTCGTCCGCGATGCAGCCGAGAAGCGGCATGATGTTCTCTCCCGTGTTGCTTCCGATTTAGGCCGGGTGCGGAACATCGGCAAACCGTGGGCAAACGGGGCTTGAACCCTGCGGCCGGAGGGGCAACATCCGACGCATGACCGACAACTTCTCCCGCCGCCCCGTCCTGGACATGACGCCCGATGGCGAGTTCCGGGACTCGCCGCGCCCCAGCGGCCTCAATGCCCTGCTGGCGCGCACGAGCGGCCTGGCGATCCTCGTCGCCGTCGCGGCGGGCGGGCTGCTGATGGTGGCGCTGGCCATCTTCTTCATCGGCCTGCTGCTGCCGGTGTTGATCGGTGCCGCCGCCGTCGCCAGCGTCTCGCTCTGGTGGCGCCGCCGCCGGATGCGCGCCATGGGGATCCAGCCTGGACCCCTCTTCGTCGTGGTGCGACGCTAACCCATCCCAGCGGCCGTATGGTTCGGCCGTGATGCGAGGGCGCGCTTGTGCCGCCGGATTCCGAGAGGCCTTTCGGCCTCGATCCTTCCCGGACCTATGACGTCGGCCGTGACGGCGAGGCGCGCGAGACGCCCGTGCCGCCGCCCGAATGGCTGTCCGGGCGCCATCGCCTCATCCTCGGACTGTTCGCGCTGGCCCTGCTGGTGGTCGGCGGCTTCGCGGGCGTGACCGTGGCGGCCTTCGCCTCCGGCGCGCGGGGCGCCGCCGCGATCTTCGCGCTGCTCACGCTCGCCGCGTCGCCGCTGCTGCTCCTCGGTCCCCTGCAGGACCGCTGGCGGCATCGCTCGCGGCGGGCGAGGCGGTAGTTTTGCCGAGCGGGCGATTCACCGCTTCGGCGATGCCGCCTCCGCGGATCGCACTTTAGTCCCGCTCGTAGAGCAGCCGCGCCCGGATGGTGTGGGGCAGGGCGCGCAGCTCGGCCAGGATGGCCTCGCCGTCGCGCGTGGCGCCGGCATCCACCACCACGTAGCCGATCTCCCCATCCGTCTGCAGGTACTGGCCGGCGATGTTCACGCCGCGTTTCGCAAAAATCTGGTTCACGTTGCCCAGCACGCCCGGCGCGTTGCGGTGGACATGCATGAAGCGCGTCCCCGTCGGCCGCGCCGGCAGCGCCACCTGCGGGAAATTGACCGCGCCCTCGGTGCTGCCCGTGTCGGAATAGTCGGCGAGCTTGCGCGCGACCTCCTCGCCGATGCGCGACTGCGCCTCCTCAGTGCTGCCGCCGATGTGCGGCGTCAGGATCACGTTGTCGATGCCCTGCAGCGGCGAGATGAAGGGGTCGCCGTTGCGCTTGGGCTCCTCGGGGAAGACGTCGAGCGCGGCCCCGGCCAGATGGCCGGAGCGCAATGCGGCGGCCAGCGCCGGCACGTCCACGATCGTCCCGCGGGCATTGTTGATGAGGAAGCTGCCTGGCTTCATCTTTCCGATCTGCTCGGCGCTCATGAGGTTCAGGGTCGCATGCGTCTCGGGCAGGTGGACGGTCACCACGTCCGACCAGTGGAGCAGCTCGTCCAGCGTGCTGCAGCGGCTGGCATTGCCGTGCGGCAGCTTGGCCGCCGTGTCGAAGTAGATTACCCGCATGCCGAAGGCCTCGGCGAGCACGGAAAGCTGGCTGCCGATATTGCCATAGCCGACGATGCCGAGCGTGCGCCCGCGCACCTCGCGATAGCCGTCGGCCGACTTGTCCCACTGTCCCGCATGCGCCGCGGTCGACTTGGGGAAGATGCCGCGCAGGAGCATGACGATCTCGCCCAGGGTGAGCTCGGCGACGGAGCGCGTGTTGCTGAAGGGCGCGTTGAAGACCGGGATGCCGCGCGCGCGGGCGGCGGCCAGGTCCACCTGGTTCGTGCCGATGCAGAAGCAACCGAGGCTGATCAGCCGGTCGGCGTGGCTCAGCACCTCCTCGGTGATGTTCGTCCGGCTGCGGATGCCGAGCATGTGGACGCCGCGCACCGCCTCGTTGAGCGCAGCACCCTCCAGCGCCTTCTTCTCGCGGCCGATATTCGTGTAGCCCTCATGGCCCAGCAGCTCGACGGCCGTGTCGGAGATGCCCTCCAGCAGCAGCGTTCGGATGCGGTCCTTCGGAAGGGAAAGCTGATCGTTCATGGGGGGCCTTATCGGTTCGCCAGATCCGCCAGCACCTGCGCCAGCACCCTGGCCCCGGCGGCGAGCGCCGGGGGCTCCGCGTATTCCGCGGGATGGTGCGAGACGCCGGCACGGCACGGCACGAAGATCATGCCGGTCGGACAGAGCGGGTGGAGGAATTGCGCGTCGTGGAAGGCGCCCGAGGGCAGCCGCAGCGCGCGCAGCCCCTGGGCGTGGGCGGCGGCCTCCACGGCGTCGGGCACCAGGGGGGCGAACTCGGTCGGCACCGCATGGAAGCGCTCGGTGACCTTGGCCGTGCAGGTCTTCAGCGCCGACTGGATCACGCCCTCGATGGCATTGCCGCGCGCCTGGAGCACGGCATTTTCCGGGTGGCGGAGGTCGATGGTGAAGCGCGCGACGGCGGCCACGCTGTTGGAGGTGTTCGGCTCCACCTCGAAATGGGCGACGGTGAAGCGCAGCACGTCGTTCGGATCAAAGGTCAGCGCGTTGAGCGCGGTGATGGCGCTGATCATGTCCTGCACGGCGTCGCGGCGCAGGCCGAGCGGCGTGGTGGCCGCATGGTCGGACTTGCCGTTGATCTCGACGAGGAACCAGCGGCTGCCCTGGATGCCCGTGACGACGCCGATGTCGTACTCCTCGGCCTCGAGGCGCGGCCCCTGCTCGATATGCGCCTCGACATAGGCGAAGGGGGCAGGGCCCTCGGCCACGCCGAGCGGGCGGCGGGCGATGTCGCCCTCCAGCGTCAGGTGCCAGGCCAGCGCGTCGCCGAAGCGGATGCCCTCCTTGTCGGTCACGGCGTCCCAGGTCTGCGGCGGGCGGTATCCGGCATAGGCCATGCTGCCCATGCAGCCCGGCGCGTAGCGGCCGCCCTCCTCGTTGGTCCAGGCGACGACCTCGATGGGGCGGCGCGTGGCGATGCCCGCCTCGCG
>JAQGHZ010000359.1 GCA_028291485.1 Rubritepida sp.
CGCCCGATCTTCGCGGCAATCTCCATTCTGGGCCGGTCCGCGACGGTGTTGGGACCGGCCTCGCCAAGGCGTCGTTCCGCCTCCGCGGAGGCTAGCCCGAGTCGGCCGCTGCCGAGGCGCGTGATCATGATGTCCTGGGGAACAGTCCAGAACAGTTCGGCAGGCAGTGCCTTGTTGGTCATGGCGGCAGCATAGCGCAGGCGGACTTGATTGATGAGGCGCGCCAATGAGCCTTCCTTGGTCTCGATCGCAAGTTCAAGTCAGTGCGGGATTGGCGTCCGCGCCATCGCGACGACGTTGCGCGCCCGTGACCGATTTGTGCACCTTGGCCTATGCGGCCGTCCTCAGCTTCACCGGCCGATACGATCTGGATTTGTACGGTGCGGGCTGCCCTCGCTGGCGATCGGGATCGCTTTGCTGCAGTCCGGGCGTGGTGCCGCCTGATCCGGCATTCCTGGCGCAGGAGCCGGCCGGGCCGTATCATCAGCGGAAAATGGCGGGATATACCCCGCCGCCTTTCCGGGAAGGCTGAACGATGCAGGACTCACACGCGTACGACAGGTCGCTCGAGGACCTGGGCAATATCGTGCAGCTTGAGCATGTGAACCTTGACATGCCCGACCAGCGGCTCGCGACCGCCTTCTTCGTCAGCGGACTGCAGGCCACGCGCGATCCCTATATGCAGACGGGGCTCGACAACATGTGGATCAACATCGGCCGCAGCCAGATCCATCTCCCCAGCCGCAAGCCGCGCCCGCAGCGCCTGCGCGGCACCATCGGGCTTGTCGTGCCGGATCTGGATGCCGTGGCGCGCTCGCTTGACGCCGTGGCACCACGGCTCGCGGGAACGCAGTTTGCCATGGTGCGGCAGGCGCAAGCGCTGCTTGTCACCTGCCCTTGGGGCAACCGCTACCGCTGCCACGCGCCCAGTGAGGCTTTTGGTCGTATGGCGCTTGGCGTCGGCTATGTGGAGTTGGACGTGCCGCTGGGTTCGGCGTCCGGCATCGCCGCTTTCTATGACAGCATCTTTTCCGCCAAAGCGACCACCGTCGTAGAAGGCAGTGTGCCGACAGCGGTCGTTGCCGCCGGCCATGGCCAGTCGCTCCACTTTCGGGAAACCGATGTGCCGCAGCCCGCCTTCGATGGGCATCATGTCGCCATCTACATCGCTGACTTCTCAGGCCCCCACCGCCGGCTGATCGATCGGGGATTGCTCAGTCACGAGGTGGACCAACACGAGTGGCGTTTCGAGAAGATCGTCGATCTGACAACGGGCGCGCTGCTTTTCGAGCTGGAGCACGAGGTTCGCAGCATGACCCACCCGCTGTTCGCGCGGCCGCTGATCAATCGCAACCCTGGCCAAGGCAATCCCTATCGACCTGGCCAGGACGCGTTCCGCGGCAGCTGACCGCCCGGGGCTCCCAATCGGCTCTTGAAGAACCACTGTTCCGGATGCCCGCCCCAGGGCGTCCGGCGGTGCTGGGAAATCCCGGTGCGGCCGGGAACATTCTCCAGTCGGTCGCTCACGACCCGCATGCGCGGTGCGTGACACCCGCCAGCCCACGATGCGGTGCGCATAGGCATGGCTGCTGAAGCCGTGCATGTCGCGATGGCTGCGCGGAATGCCGCGCTCGCTCATGACGAGGGTGACTTGGTGCAACGCCTCCGGCAGCAGGGTCCGGAAGTCCCAGTTGTTATCGGCGCTGCGCATGCCGGTGCGGGGGGCGCGCTTGATGGCGTGGTTCAGGTCCGGACAGCGCAGCGGGTCGCGGAAGAAGAAGACGGGGATGCCCGTGCCGCGCTAGGGTTCCCTGGCCGACCAGATGCCACGATCCGGGGCGCTCGGCGGCTAGGGAGAACCAGGCCATGCCGTTCTTCATCATCCAGGGTAACTACTCTCACGAGGCGATGCAGGGGATGGTGGCCAAGCCCGAGGATCGGGCTGGCCCGGTGGCGAAGCTCATGGAAAGCGTGGGCGGACGCCTGCTGTCCTACTACATAACTTTTGGCGCCAGCGACTTCCACGTTACGGTCGAGGCGCCGGATGAGCGCGCCATGCTCTCCGTACTCGCAGCGGTGGGCGCGGGGCCGGGTGTGAGAGAGCTTTCGACCACCTTGGCCATCCCGGCCAGCGAGGCGATGCCGTCCTTCGCGAAGGCGAAGGAGATCGCGGCAGGGTTCAAGGCGGCCGGGGTTGGCTGAACCGCTGACGGGCGACAGGGGTGACAGCCCTGCCGTACCATGCAGCTGGATGATGCCGGGCAAAGGCGCGTCGGCGTCCCCGCTACGCCCGCCCTTCGCGGCTGATCAGGAGTACGGATCCCATGGCACCCAAAGACGTTCGCTTCGGCGAAGACGCACGCAAGCGCATGCTGCGCGGAGTCGATATCCTCTCCGACGCCGTGAAGGTCACGCTCGGCCCGAAGGGGCGGAACGTCGTGCTCGACAAGAGCTACGGCGCGCCGCGCATCACCAAGGACGGCGTGACCGTCGCCAAGGAGATTGAGCTGGCTGACAAGTTCGAGAACATGGGCGCCCAAATGGTGCGCGAGGTGGCCTCGAGGACCAAGGACATCGCCGGCGACGGCACGACCACGGCGATCGTGCTGGCGCAGGCCATCGCGCGCGAGGGCGCCAAGGCGGTGGCCGCCGGCATGAACCCGATGGACCTGAAGCGCGGCGTGGACACCGCCGTGGCGGCCTTGGTGGGCGAACTGGCGGCGCGCAGCAGGAAGATCACGACTGAGGCCGAGACGGCGCAGGTCGGCACGATCTCCGCGAATGGCGAGAGCGAGATCGGCGAGATGATCGCGCGCGCCATGCAGAAGGTCGGCAAAGAGGGCGTGATTACGGTCGAGGAGGCGAAGGGCATCGAGACCGAGCTCGAGGTCGTCGACGGGATGCGGTTCGACCGCGGCTATCTCTCACCCTATTTCATCACCAACGCGGAGAAGATGATCGTCGATCTGGATAACCCCTACATCCTGATCCACGAGAAGAAGCTTGCCGGTTTGCAGACGTTCCTGCCGCTGCTGGAAGCCGTGGCGCAGTCCGACCGCCCGCTGCTGATCGTGGTCGAGGATATCGAGGGAGATGCGCTCGCGACCCTGGTGGTCAACAAGCTGCGTGGCGGCCTGAAGGTCGCGGCAGTGAAGGCGCCTGGCTTTGGCGATCGCCGCAAGGCGATGCTGGAGGACATCGCAGCGCTGACCGGCGGTCAGGTGATTTCCGATGAGCTCGGCATCAAGCTCGAGAACGTCACGCTGGCCCAGCTCGGCTCGGCGAAGAGCGTGCGGATCGAGAAGGAGACCACGACGATCGTCGATGGCGCCGGGTCCAGAGAGGCCATCAAGGCGCGCGTGGAGCAGATCAAGGCGCAGATCGAGGAGACCACCTCGGACTACGACCGCGAAAAGCTACAGGAGCGACTGGCGAAGCTGGCCGGCGGCGTGGCCGTCATCCGCGTCGGCGGCGCCACCGAGGTCGAGGTGAAGGAGCGCAAGGATCGCGTCGACGACGCGGTGCATGCGACCCGAGCGGCGGTCGAGGAAGGCATCGTGCCGGGCGGCGGCGTCGCTCTTATGCGCGCCGGCCTGATCCTGGCGAGGCTGAGCCCGGTCAATGACGACCAGCGATTCGGGATCGAGATCGTGCGCCGCGCGGTCGGAGCCCCGCTGCGGCAGATTGCCAAGAATGCGGGCGAGGACGGCGCGGTGGTCTCCGGCAATGTCCTCCAGGAGGCCGACTACAATTGGGGCTTCGATGCGCAGACCAGTGCGTACAAAGACCTGGTGGCGGCCGGCATCATCGACCCGACCAAGGTGGTGCGCGCGGCGCTGCAGCATGCGGCCTCGGTTGCCGGGCTGCTGATCACCACCGAGGCCATGGTTGGCGCGCATGTCGAAAAGGACACAGCTGGCGGCGCTTCGGCCGACAGCATGGGCGGCATGGACTTCTGAAACGGCGCCTAACGCGGAGCCCGCCGTCCCAAGGCCAGCGGGTCCCGCGGAGTGAGGAGGCGTGAAGTGGCGAGTGGTTCGATGATCGAACATCCGGGAGCGCCCGATACGTTGATGTTTAACCGGATGCAAACTGGGGCAACGTCTCTTGGCGATTGCCTCCTGGAGACCGGCGCGGTCGGGATTCTCGCGCTCGGTCCGTTGTGGGCGCTTGGGCCGGCATAGAAGGATGGACGGCGACACATTGGCCTGTGGCACCGAACGAGTCCGGATCATGGGTCTCGACACGCCCGAGCTCACGCCCGCTGTCCTCGCGAGGAGCGCTTGGTCCGCGCGGCCCATGCGCGACCTTGATCGCCGGCGGCGTGAATCTGGAGCCGCACGGTCGGGATAGGTACGACCGCCTGCTCGCCGTGGTGAGCGACCGAGAAGGCCACGATCTGGCGCGGGTGATGATCCGGGAAGGACATGTGCAGCCCTAGGACGGGCGCGGCAGGCGGCAGGGGTGGTGCGGATAGCAGCACGAGCGCTCACGGCAGGAAGCAATTTCATGATTCGAACAGCGCTTGGCCTGATCGGCCTGTAGAGCGAAAGGTCGTACACGCGCAGAGATGCGCGGCCTTGCGGATAAACCTGCGGGGCTCGGGCTCGTAGCACCCGGATGATCGGGTGCCGAACCGGAGCCCGACGATGACGAAGCTTTCCGACACACAGTCGATCATTCTCAGCCAGGCGAGCCAGCACGAGGCGCTTTT
>JAQGHZ010000145.1 GCA_028291485.1 Rubritepida sp.
CCGCGCCAGCCGAGGCGCCTCGCGGAGCGGTCATACCAGGCGAGCAATTCGGCGGCGGAGGGATGCGACATTGGCGAAGAAGGAAATGGTCGCGCCGCCTCTGTCCAGAGGCTCCCTTGGGGGCCCCTATGCCGGCCCCCGGGATCTCGCCGCCCTCATCCCCCTCCAGACGCGTCCGGCCTTCCGCAAGCGCAGCCCCGATTCCGCGCAGATCATGGCCGACTGGCCGATCATCGTGGGCCCCGGCACGGCCGGCATGGCCGAGCCCGTCCGCCTCTCGGCCGGCACGCTGACCCTGGCCTGCACCGGCCCGGCGGCGATGGAGCTCGGCATGGCGGCGCCGGCGATCCTGGAGCGGATCAATTCCCATCTGGGCCGGATCGCCGTCCGCAAGCTGGCCTTCGTGCAGCGCCCGCGGCCGCCCGAGCCGCCGAAACCTATCCGCCCGATCCCTGGCCCGGTCCCGGTTCCCGTCCGGACGCGCCTCGACGCCGTTCCCGGCGAGGAGCTCCGCGCGGCCCTGGAGCGTCTGGCCAAGGGCGTCTATGCGCGGAAGCCCTGACAGGTGCACCGCGCGACGAAAGGCGCGACCAGGCGCCGTCTGCCGTGCATCGCCGAAACCTCGCAGCGTGCGGCCCTGGCGCCAGCCCTGCCCGGGCAGGGCGTCTTCCTCGCCGATGGGCGAGAGGCGCCGCCCCTATGAGGAGTTCGTCCGCGACAGGTTCTCGCTCCTTACCGGAAGCGCGTCCTCACCGAGCATTTCGGCCGGCAGGATCCGCTCGTGGCGCTGGTTTGACCCAGGCGGACCAGGGGCGGCGTTCCGTCCATTCCGATCTCGGCCAAAGACGGGCCTGACGCCTGCGTGCTAGGCTGTTGCTGCGGAAAGCAGGGAGCAGAAGACAAGATAATGGACCCGGACGCGACAAGCCCTGATCACGTGCCTTCGCCTTCGAGGGTGCTCGATGCCGCTCTTCAGGTCGGGCTGGTGGCTTTGCTGGTCTATGCCAGCAGCCGGATCATATTGCCTTTTACCAGCATGCTGCTCTGGTCGGCGATCCTGGCGGTGATGCTGTATCCGCTGCATCTCCGCCTGGTTGTCTGGTTCGGCAATCGCTTGTCGGCGCTGCTGATCGGACTGGTCGGTGTCGCGGTGATGCTGGTGCCGATGCTCACCGCGGTGACATCGCTTGGATCTTCCATACTGTCGCTTGTCTCGAGCTTGCAGAGCCACGGCCTGACCGTGCCGCCGCCGCCGGCAAGGCTTGCCGACTTCCCGCTGGTCTGCCAGAAAATGACGGAGGCCTGGACGCTCGTCGCAACCAATATGCCGGAGGCGCTTGCCAAATACCGCCAGATGTTAAGCGCGCCTGCGGCGTGGCTCCTGTCGTTCGCTGGCGATCTGATCACCGGTGAATTATCGTTTGTTCTTTCTTTCGTGATCGCCGCCGTGCTGTTGGCCTATAGCGAGGGCGCCGCCGACTTCGCCCGGCGCCTGTTGGAGCGTGTCACCCGCAGCAGGGCGCGTGGGGCCCGGCTGGTTGCGCTGACCGCAGCCACCATCCGCGGCGTGGCACTGGGCGTCGTCGGCGTGGCGGTGATCCAATCGCTGCTCGTCGGGATCGGCTTCTTCGCCATTGGCCTTCCGGCAGCCGGCCTTTTGACGCTCGGGACGCTTTTGCTGGCGATCGTGCAGGTGCCGCCGATACTGCTGACGCTGCCTGTCATCGCCTATGTCTTCGCGACGGAAGCGACGACGCCGGCGATCATCTTCCTGGTCTGGACCCTCGTCGCCGGGCTCAGTGACAACATCCTCAAGCCGCTGATGCTCGGACGCGGACTGGAAGTGCCAATGCCGGTCATTCTGATCGGTGTCATCGGCGGCATGCTTGCCGACGGCCTTCTCGGCCTGTTCCTGGGCCCTGTGCTGCTGGCCGTCGGCTATGTGCTGCTTGTCGAATGGCTGCGGCAGCACCCGGCCGAGGGTGGGCCGCAGATCGACGGTCCTCCGCCGTGATCATGGTTCTTGCCCTGGGCTTGCTGGCGATGTCGGCATGCCCCCCGTTTCAGGCGCTGGGCACTGCTCTACAGTGCTCTGGGTGCTTTCGAGGACTTTGAAACGGCCATGTATTTTTCGGGTGTGACCTTCACCTCGCTCGGCTATGGCGACGTGGTGCTCCAGGGCCGCACGCGGCTGCTTGCGCCGTTGCAGGCCGCCAATGGCCTGATGATGTTCGGGATCACCACCGCCCTCTTCATTGCCGCTGTCCAGCAGGCCACCGCGAAGTGGATCGCGGCGCGCCGGGACGACGTGCAGGATGCGGGCTGACGGGCTGCCCGCCGCGGATGTCACGTCGGCGACCGGCATCTGGCTGGGTTTGGACCGCAGCTTCCCATCCGGGCGAAACTGGACATCCCCGCCCCCCTACGCCAGATGATGTCCCACCATCCAGCCGGAGCAGGCCCCATGCCGCAGCTTTCCCGTCGGTCCCTCGGCGTCCTCGCCGCCGCCACCTCCTCCCTTGCACCCAGCCTCGCCTGGGCCCAGGGGAGCGCGCCCAGTGGCGATCCGCGCCTCGGGCCGCGCGCCATCGGCCGCGCCGACGCGCCGGTCACGGTCATCGAGTTCTTCTCGCTGACCTGCGGCCATTGCGCCGCCTTCCACAACACCAACTGGACCCGCGTGAAGGCCGAGCTGGTGGACACCGGCCGCATCCGCTTCGTCTGGCGCGACTTCCCCCTCGACGCCATCGCGCTGGCCGCCGCCTGCGTCGCACGTTCCCTGCCCGAGGAGCGCTACGGGCCCTTCATCGGCACGCTCTTCCAGACGCAGGACCGCTGGGCCTTCCAGCAGGGCCGCCAGATGGAGGAGCTCGCCCGGATGGCCGCGCTCGCCGGCCTGGACCGCAAGGGCTTCGACGCCGCCGCCGCCGACGAGGGCCTGCGCCGCGGCATCCTGGAACAGCGCCTGGCCGCCGAGCGCGAGTTCCGAATCTCCGCCACGCCCAGCTTCGCCTTCAACGGCCGGATGCAGTCGGGCAACATGGGCTTCGACCAGTTCGTCGACCTGGTGCAGCAAGCGCCCAAATCTTGACGGAACCCACACCGGCCCCCCCTGCTGTCGCAGAGGCCGGTGAGGAGATCGCGCCCGACGTCGCCCCCATCGACGTGGCCCCCCCGGCCGAGGCGCGGCGCCTCACGGCCACGCTGACGGGACTGCGCGTCGCGGGCTTCAAGTCCTTCGCCGAGCCTGTGCACGTCCCCGTCCTGCCGGGGCTGACCGGCATCGTCGGTCCCAATGGCTGCGGCAAGTCCAACGTGGTCGAGGCGCTGCGCTGGGCCATGGGCGAGAGCTCGGCCAAGTCGCTGCGCGGCGGCGAGATGGACGACATCATCTTCGCCGGCACCGCGACGCGCCCGGCGAGAAACCTCGCCGAGGTCGTGCTGAGCCTGGAGGAGGCCGAGGGCGTCGCCCCCCCGCCGATGGACCAGGCCGCCGAGCTGGAGGTGATCCGCCGCATCGACCGCGGCTCGGGCAGCACCTACCGCATCAACGGCCGCGAGGTTCGCGCGCGCGACGTGCAGACCATGTTCGCCGACCTCGCCAGCGGCCCGCGCGCCTCGGGGATGGTTAGCCAGGGCCGCGTGGCCGCGCTCATCGGCGCCAGGCCGGAGGAACGGCGCAGCGTGCTGGAGGAGGCCGCCGGCATCGCCGGCCTGCGCGCCCGCCGGCACGAAGCGGAGCTGAAGCTGCGCCAGGCGGAGGGAAACCTCTCCCGCAGCGAGGACCTGCTGGGCCAGCTCGGCGTGCAGCAGGAGGGGCTCAGGAAGCAGGCCCGCCAGGCCATCCGCTACCGCAGCATTTCCGGCTTGGTGCGCCAGGCGGAGGGCGACTGGTTCGCCATCCTCGTCGCCCGTGCCGAGACCGCGATCGAG
>JAQGHZ010000403.1 GCA_028291485.1 Rubritepida sp.
ATGCGCCGTCGAGATGTAGTACTTGCTGTCGCCCTTCAGGATTCCGGCCGCGCGCAGGTGCTTGTTGAAATGCGCGGCCAGCTTCGTGTCGGCCTTCAGCACGTCGCGGTAGTTGCGGATCGGCCCCTCGGCATAGACGATGTCGAAGAGCGGCGCCTCGCCGACGATCTGGCCCGGCACGGCGGCATCGGCCATCAGCTTCGTCAGCCCGTCCATCAACGACTGGCCGAGGGCGAAGACCTTCTCGTAGGTGCCCGGCCGACTCAGCACGTCGAGCGTGGCGAGGCCGGCGACCGAGGCCACCGGATTGCCCGAGAGCGTGCCCACCTGCATGAGGAAGCCCTCCTCGCCCACCTTGGCCTTGTCGAAATGCGCCATGATGTCAGCCCGTCCGGCGAGCGCGGACAGGGGAAATCCGCCGCCGACGATCTTGCCGAGCGTGCAGAGGTCCGGCGTCACGCCGTAATAGGTCTGCGCGCCGCCATAGGCGAAGCGGAAGCCGGTCACGACCTCGTCGAAGATCAGTGGGATGCCGAAGCGCGCCGTCACCTCGCGCAGCGCCTCGAGGAAGCCCGGCACGGGCGGGATCAGCCGCTGGAAGGGCTCGACGATGACGCCGCCGATCTCGTCATGCTGCGCCTCGATCAGCGCCACCACATGCGCCGCGTCGTTGTAGGGCGCGACCAGCACGTCGTCGCGCACCTTGGCCGGGATGCCAGGGCTGTCGGGGATGGCGAGGGGGAAGTTGCCCGGGCGCTTGGGCGCGAGGCTCATGAGCCCGTGGTCGCTCATGCCGTGGTAGCCGCCCTCGAACTTCACGATCTTGTCGCGGCCGCGGAAGGCGCGGGCGACGCGCATCGCATACATGTCCGCCTCGGTGCCCGAGCCGAGGAAGCGCACCTGGTCGGCGCAGGGCAGCGCGGCGACGATCCGGTCGGCGAGGTGGATGCCGGCGGGGTTGTTGGCGAAGAAGGTGGTGCCGAGCGGGATCTGCTCCAGCACCGCCGCCGTCACCTCGGGATGGGCGTGGCCGATGAACATCGGGCCGGAGCCGAGCAGGTAGTCGATGTACTCCTTGCCCTCGCTGTCCCAGACATGGCCGCCGACGCCTTTGACGATGGCGATGTCGGAGGCGAAGTTACCGAAATTGCCGGCGGGCAGGACGCGGTGGGCGGTCTCGACGAGCGTTTCCGCAGTGGCGACGTCATTCATGGCCGTACGGCCTCCCCAAGGGTTTGCATCAGTCGGTTGGCATTGGCGAACATCGCGATCGAGAGCGTGATGTCCAGGATTTCGGCGTCGTTCAGGCCTTCGGCACGAAGCTTCGAGATGTCCTCCGCCGTGGCGGCGGAGGGCGTGGCGCCGAGCTTCACGGCGTAGTCGACGATGGCACGCTGCCGCGACGGCATGGGCGTGTCCACGCCCTCGTCCAGCAGGTGCTGCATGATGTCCTTGTCGCCCTTCATCTGCACGAAACGCTGTGCGTGAACGCTGGCGCAGTAAGGGCAGCCGTTCACGCGGGATTCGGCGGTGGCGGCGAGCTCGCGATCGGCGCGCGGGGCGCCGCGCGGGCCGTACATGATGGTGTTGAACAGCCTGGAGCGCTGCCGCAGCACCTCGGCCTCCTGCACGAGCAGCAGGTAGTAGGGCGAGGTCTTCGCTTTCGGATGGCTCTCCTCCAGCACCTTGATCTGGTCGGGCGACGCCTTTTCGAGATCGAGGATCGGCGCCCAGGCCTTCCATTCGAGCGTGTCGATGGTGAAGCCGAAGTCGTGGGTGCTGGCCATCACACAGCCCCCGTTGGCCGAAGCGCGCTCTTCGCGCGGAGGTCTGAATCGGTGGTCATCACACAGCCTCCAGCAGCCGCAGGCCGGCCAGCAGCCGCGCCTCGTAGTTCACGTGCGCGATGAGCTGCGAGAGCATCACCACGTCGCGCGGCGCGAGGCCGGCGGCGATCAGCGTCCGGATGGCTTCGGGCGTCGCCTGGTCGGGCACCTTGGTGAGCAGGGTCGCATGCGCCAGCAGCACCGGGATTCGCGGGCTGTCGCCGGCCTTCGGCCGATGGTGCGCGGCCAGCGCGGCGTCCTTGTTCAGCTCGGCCACATGCCGCGCGACGGCGTGCCGCTCCGTCCTCGTCAGGCCGCTCTCGCCCTCGAAGATCGCGACCTCGCTCGCCTGGGTCGCAAGGCGCACATCCGGACGCAGCGCCCGCAGCGCGTCCAGCTTCGAGCCGGGTAGGATGCCCATCAGCTCGTCGATCAAATCGCCCATCAGTCGGAAGCTCCGGCTTTCGGCACGTAGAAGGGCGTGCCCAGAAGTTCAGGCTCGTCATACTCCACCAGAGCCTGCCGGATCGCGGAAAAATCTTCCACGAAGAGCGAGCGCAGCACCGCGTCGGCCACCCGCTCCCCCGCGACCACCACGCCCGGGATGTCGCTCGCGATGCCGCCATGGCTCACATGCGCGCCGTAGTTCACGAGGTGGATGTGCCGCAGCTCGGGCGGCGCATCCGCATCGCGCGGCTGCAGCTCGAAACCCGGGCCGAGATACGGGAAATTCTCGATCTCCGCGCGCCGCAGCCCGGGCGGCACGTCGCCGATGACGTCGATCCAGCGCGCGATATCAGGCGCGAATTCCGCGAGCTCCGGCACATGGGCCGGATTCACCGCGAAGCCCGTCGCGACGATGAGATAGTCGTGCCGCACCTCGCGCGGATTGCCGCCGCCGACGGAGATCACGACCTCGTCGCCCTCGCGCCGCGCGGCATGCGTGGGCGTCGCGAGATGGATGTGGAAGCCGGGCTGCCGCAGCGCGCGATGCACCGTCTCGTGCGGCACGGGCGCCTGCTGGTCGTAGAGATAGACGTTGAGCGTCCACTTCTCGGCGACGGGGATCGCGTCCCAGCCGTGGTGGAAATGTGGCCCGGTGCTGCCGCGGCCCTTGTTCACCTGCGGCAGCACGGCGCGGCGGACATAGAGGTCCGCGCGTGCGGCGCCGCGCTCCAGCGCCGTCGCCGCATTGTCGAAGGCCGAGGCGCCGCCGCCGATGAGGCCGATGCTCCGGCCGCGCAACGCCTCGAAATCGATGGGCTGGGGCGCCAGCGCCGCGAGGTCCGGAAACAGCGCGCGATCCACGAAATCCGGCAGGTCCAGCCCGCCGGCGCCGGCACGGCCCGTCGCCATCACCACGCGCCGCGCGAGCAGCGTGCGTGTTCCGTCCGGCTGCTCGACGGTCAGCCGCAGCAGCCCGTCGGCCGGGCTGATCTTCGTCACGCGGGAAAAATGCGTCAGCGGCAGCTTCAGCACGCGTTGCAGCCAGCCGAGATAGTCCTGCCAGGTGCGGTTGAAGATCTTGTACAGCGCCTCCCAGCTCTCCTCGCCGAAGTTGGCGACATACCAGGCGCGGAAGGTCAGCGAGGGGATGCCGAAGCAGGGGCCGGGCAGCGTCTTGGGCGAGCGCAGCGTGTCCATCCGCGCCGTGGTGCACCAGGGGCCTTCCTGGCCGGGGCCGGCCGCCTCCAGCACCGCGATGTTGGGCATTCCCTTGAAGATCAGCGATCCGGCGGCCGCGATGCCGTTCATCCCGGCACCCACCACCACCGCATCGAGCACCCTGACCCCGTCGCGCCGCATCGGCGGAACCCAGTTGTTCGGCGGCAGGTTCAGCACATCGAGATCGCGCGCGACCTGCGCCTCCAGGGCGGCAAGGCCGGCCTGGTCCGGGGCGGGCGTGGCGATCCGCGTGGTGTGGTTCACGGGTGGAGGCTTTGCTGCATCGCGGAAATCATGGTGTCATCCGGCCATAGTGTCCATGCGTCCACGGATGTCCCAGATGTCGCTTCCGCGCCGAATCCTGTTGTCCGGCCTCGCCGCTACACCGTTCGTGGCCCAGGCCGCGGCGCTCCCTCCGGGCTGGCCGGACCGTCCGCTGCGCTTCATCCTCCCTGCCGCCGGCGGCGCCGGCACGGCCGACACGCTGGCCCGCATCCTCGCCCAGGAGATGGACAAGCGCCTGCCGCAGCGCACCCTGGTGGACAACCGCCCCGGCGCCAACGGCAATGTCGGCGCCACCGCCGGGGCGCGCGCCGCCCCGGACGGGCACACGATCCTCTTCACCTGGGCCGGGACCATGGCCACCAACCCCGCCCTCTATCAGAACCTGCCCTACAACCCGCAGCGCGACTTCGAGCCGGTGATGCTGCTGGGCAATGTCCCCAACGTGCTGGTGGTGAACAACGCGCTGCCCGTGCACAACCTCGCCGAGCTGACCGCGTACCTGAAGGCGCATCCGGGGCAGGTCTCCTTCGGCTCCTCCGGCAATGGCAGCTCCATGCACCTGGCGGGCGAGCTGTACCGGCAGGCGACGGGGACCGAGATGGTCCATGTGCCCTATAACGGTATCGGCCAGGGCTTCACGGACCTCTATGCCGGCCGTATCCAGGTGATGTTCAACCTCGTGACCGGGGCGCAGCCGCAGATCCGCGCGGGGCAGGTGCGGGCCATCGCCGTGCTGAGCGACCGCCGCTCCGTGGTGCTCCCCGACGTGCCGACGACGGCCGAGCTCGGCATGCCGGGCCTGGAGTTCGGCAGCTGGTTCTGCCTGATGCTGCCCAAGGGCACGCCCGCGCCCATCGTGCAGGCGCTGAACACGCTGGTGAACGAGATCCTGCAGGATCCGGAGGGCCGCCAGCGGCTGGAGGCACAAGGCCTCGACGTCATCGGCGGCGGGCCGGAGCGGCTGACCGCGCTGCTGGCGAGCGAGCTGGAGCGCCACGCGGCGCTGGTGCGCTTCTCGGGACTGAGCCTTCAGTAGCGCCCCGGTTGCCCGATCTCGACGATTCCCGACGCCGCCTTGCGCCAGGGAAACCCATTCGGGTACCGCTGTGCCATCACGGCATTGCCTTCCTCGAAGAAGGCCGCGGGGACTGAATTCGGGTTGCCGCCCAAGCGATAGCAAACCGTGCTTTGCGCCGTGCACCCGAATTTCGGCGCGTGGGTCGAGATGGCGCTGTAGAACTGCCTGTCGGCCCCCCACCTGCCGTACCAGGCGGGCGCAAGCCGGACGATGACCTCGCGCCGGATGCAGTAGGTCGAGGTGTCGACGAGATGCTGGTCCGGGTGGACGTAGGTCGGCCACGCGCCGAGGCTTTCGCAATCGTCTTCGCAGACATACTCGCCGCTCGTCCGGTGGATCTTGCGCAGGCTGTGGCACCACGACCAGGCATGGCGCTCGCAGGCGCCGACCATCGACGCGACGTGGCCGGGCTCGTACCAATTGTCCTGGTCCAGGTAGAAGACGTAGTCGCTGTTCATCAGGTAGCTCACGGCCGCGTAGATGCGATGGCCGAAGAAGCCGTCCCGTCCGGTGTTCTCCAGGAGCTGCAGCGTTTTCACGGCGGGGTATCTGGCAAGAACCTCCTGCGCCCTGGCAGCGAAGAAGGGACCATCGACGACAGCCCAGACCTCGGTGTCCGAATGCGTCTGCTGCAGCACGCTTTGGACCGCGTCGGCCAGCGTGTCGGCGCCCGTGGTCGGAATGACCACCAAGGCTGACTTAATCATCCAACGCCCCACATGCGCCGCGGCAGGCAACTTCCGTCCAACTGATTGGCCGGAAGCACGCTCGCGATGTTGCGCGCCGCGACCCCACACGACAAGGGATGCGCCCCGCGCCTGCGGCCCAACTTTTCTGTGAGGAAGCGGTTGCCACGGCTCCTGCTGCCGGCCTGGCTTCTACCGCGCCGTGAGCGTCAGCCCGAACATGTCCTGCCAGCCCGCCAGGTTCCGCTGCGGCTTGCGCTGCACCAACCCCATGCTCAGCGGTGCGCGCGGGGCGGCCGCCAGCTCCAGCACGGTCGCATCGCCGCGCAGGAAGCGCTGCACCGCATCCCGCGCCGAGGCCAGCGCCGGCCCGGTCAGCATCGCCGTCGCCTGCTGGGCGAGGCGCTGGCGAAAGGTGTTCTCCGGCGTGTTCTCGCGCTGGGCCGCCGTCCGCACCCAGCGGCGGAACAGCGAGAGATCGGCATAGCGCAGCCGCGCCGAGATCAGCCGCATGTTCTGCGCCGTCTGGGCGTTCATGTTCTCGTGGACGTTGTCCAGGCGGAAGGCCAGGCTCAGCTCGCCCGCGTCGCGCAGCTCGATGCTGAAGACGGGCATGTCGAGCACGCCCGTCGTCGTGTCGTGCGTGGCCTCCATCCGGGCCTCGGCGCGCAGGCTGGTGTAGTCGAGCCGCTGCATCCACTCGGCATGCGGCTGCGCCGGGTTCAGCTCCAGCCCGCGCAGCGCGAAGGAGCCGGAGCTCGGCCGGCCGGGCGCCACCTCGCCGCGCATGGTGAAGGCGCCGAACCGCGCGATGGCATTGCCGCCCTGGCTGAGCGTCGCGCTCTCGACGTCGAGGCTGGAGCGGCCGGGCGGGGTCGCCGGCGGCCGCTGCTCCATGATCGCCGACAGGATCTCGGCCGTGTCGAAGCCGCTGAAGGCGATGCGCGCGACGGCCAGCCGGTCGACCGGCCCGGCATCGCGGACACCCACCTCCAGCGCGGTGATATTGGCCGAGCCGGGGCGGCCGCCGCCGAAATTCTCGACGCTGACGGCGCCGATGTTCACCGGCGTGTCGCCCGTGCTGCGCCAGTTCTCCAGCCGCAGGAGGTCGGCCGAGACGTCGGTCGGCTTGGGCGGCGCGCCGCCGGGCCGGCGGCGGACGGTCAGGCCCTCCAGGTCCAGCCGGTCCAGCGTGGCGGGAACCTGGCCGCCGGCGATCTGGATGTCGCGCAGCGAAAGGCGGGCAATGCCGTCGTCGCGCAGGCCTTCCAGCCGGGCCTCGGCGATGCGGATGGTCTCGGCGCCCTTGGTCAGCACCACCGCGGTCAGCGCGGCGCCCCCCTGCACGTCGGTGGCGGTCGCGGTGCCGTAGGCCAGGGTCACGCCCACGCCGAGCAGGCGGCGGAGCTGGGTGACCGCGGCGGGCTCCGGCGGCTGCTGCGCCAGCGCGGGCAGGGCCAGCACGGAGAGGAGGACGGCGAGGATGATCTTGCGCATGCTTGGAAGCCTAGCCCTGGCCCGCCCTGGCGCGCCAGCCTGAAGCTCTTCGCAGAAGCTTCCCGCTGGATCCATCCACTGGCTCCATCCCCTCTGGCGCAGACGCCTGCAATGAACCATGTGTGACCGCAGGATGACCCAGCTCCCGGCCAAGCCCGGCAACGCCGCCGTCGCCGCCTTCCTCGAGAAGGTGGCGTCCATGCCGGCCGTGCGGGCGGGGCGCGGCGGCGGGCGGCTGATCTTCGCGGTGGACGCCACCGCCTCGCGCCAGCACGCCTGGGACCGCGCCTGCCACCTGCAATCCGAGATGTTCTCCGCCACGCGCGATCTCGGCGGGCTCGCGGTGCAGCTCGCCTATTGGCGCGGCTACATGGAATTCGCGGCAACGCCCTTCCTGACCGACACGGCCGAGCTGGCGCGGCGGATGTCCGGCGTGACGGTGCTGGGCGGGAAGACGCAGATCCTCCGCGTGCTGGAGCACGCACTGGCCGAGACCAAGCGCGAGCGGGTCCACGCCGTGGTCCTGGTGGGCGACGCCTTCGAGGAGGCGGCCGACCCGATCTGCCACCTGGCCGGCCAGCTCGGGATGCACGGCGCGCCGGTCTTCTGCTTCCAGGAGGGGGCGGACCGGGCGGCGGAGGCGGGCTTCCGGCAAGTCGCGAAACTCTCGGGCGGCGCCTGGGCGCCCTTCGACGCGAACAGCGCCGATGCGCTGCGCGACCTGCTACGGGCGGTGGCGGTCTTCGCCGCCGGCGGGCGGACGGCGCTGGCGCGGCTGCCGGGCGGCGCGGCCACACGCATCGCCGGGCAGCTCGCGGCCCCGAAGGGCTGAGGCATGGCCGCGATCGCCATCGGCGGGCTGGTGATGCTGGCGGCGCTCATGCTGCTCTATGCCTTCGCGAATGCACGGCCGGCGGCGGTGAAGGCCTCGCTGATCTGGGGCTTCGGGACGCTGGGCGCGGCCAGCTTCGCGCTGATGCTGTTCTCCGGGCGCGGGGCCAGCGCGATCTGGGCGCTGGTCATGTTCGGCCCGGCACTGCGGCAGGCGTGGAAGAGCTGGCGCGCGCGGCAGACCTTCAGCCGGCCGGGCGACACGAGCGGCGTCGAGACGGCGACGCTGGAGATGCGGCTCGACCTGGCGACCGGGACGATGTCGGGGCTCGTGCGGCGCGGGGAATTCGGAGGGCGGAGCCTGGCCTCGATGGGGAAGCCGGAGCTGCTGGGACTGCTCGCGGATTGCCAGGCGCAGGACCCGGAAAGCGTGCCTCTGCTGGAGGCTTGGCTGGACCGGATCCATCCGGACTGGCGCGAGGCGTCGGAGGCAACGCTACCCGCCTCAGGCGGGCCGATGACGCGGGCGGAGGCGCTCGTGGTGCTCGGGCTGCGCGATGGAGCGAGCGAGGAGGAGATCCGCGCGGCGCACCGCCGGCTGATGCAGGCGGCCCATCCCGACCGCGGCGGCAGCGACTGGCTGGCAAGCCGGATCAACGAGGCGCGGGATCTGCTGCTGGGGTGAGGCCTTTTGGCTTGAGGACCAGGGCCGCGGAATCCGGGCCTTCCACATCGTTCGACTGACGGAGGACGGCACACCCGACGTCATCCGCATGGACGACGTCGGGCACCTTTAACCCCTTAGGCCATCGCCCCTAGGCCATCGCCCCTCGGGCCGCGACCGGCCACAGGCACTCCACCCGGCCTTTCCGCACGCCGACATACCAGTCGTAGCGGTCCACCGTCGGGTCGCAATGCCCCGGGATCAGCCGCAGCTTTTCCCCCAGCCGCGGGCGCAGGCCGGGATCCTCGACGGTCAGCTTCCCATGCTCGTCGGAAGCGCCGACATAGCTCACGCCCGGGCGCCCGTTCACCACCGGATAGCCGCTGTCCGTCGGTATGGCCTTATGCCCCGCATCCACCACCGCGACCTGCGGCGAGGAGGCGCTCATCACCGTCGCCAGCACGAAGAGCGCGTGCCGGAAGGGCGGCGCCTCGGTGTTGCGGGCGTAGTCGGCGTCCATGAAGGTGTAGGAGCCGGCCTGGAGCTCCGTGTAGACGCCGCTCGCCAGCTCATGCTGGAAGCTGCCGGAGCCGGCGCCGCCGACCACCGGGCAGTCCAGGCCACGCTGGCGGAGCTGCTCCACCGTGCGGCGCGACGCGTCAACGGCGCCGGCGATGGCCTTGGCACGCGCCTCGGGATCGCGGATGTGCTGGGCGCTGCCGTGATAGGCCTGGATGCCATGGAAGCTGAGATGCTTCGATGCTGCGATCACCTCCGCCAGCGCGACGGCCTCCGGCCCGGCCTGCACGCCGCAGCGCTTGCCGCCCACGTCGATCTCGA
>JAQGHZ010000428.1 GCA_028291485.1 Rubritepida sp.
CCGGTGTCGACGATGCCGACCACGGGGCGGGCCAGCGCCTCGGCCGAGTAGCCCATGGATTTCGCGAAGGAGCGGCGGAGGTAGAGGGCGAATTCCTTGTCGCCGTAATTCGCCGCGTTGCGCGCCAGCCCTTTGGGTTCGGGGCCCTTGGGTTCAGGGCGTTTCTGGTCGTCCATGGGATCCTCACTCGAGACAATTACGTGGCCCGCAGGCTGCCTCACTTCCCCATTTTGCGCCAGTTGCCGGCTGACGGGGATTTCCGGAGGAGGGGCGGAATTCCGGGGTATCCCAATACCTCGTCAAAAAAACCCTATTCCCGCTTGACCTTTCCGGGCCGACCCGGCACATACCCCTCCGCAATTCAAGTTGATTTCGAAGGTTCAGATGCTCAGCACACAGACCCGCTCGTTGAAGCCGGCGGAGGTCCAGAAGAACTGGTGGGTGATCGACGCGGAGGGCCTCGTGCTCGGCCGCCTCGCCACCATCGTTGCCAACCGCCTGCGCGGGAAGCACAAGGCGACGTTCACGCCGCATGTCGATTGCGGCGATCACGTCGTGATCCTCAACGCCGGCAAGGTCCGCCTCACGGGCAACAAGGCCGACCAGAAGCTGTTCTACTGGCACACCGGCTATTCGGGCGGCATCAAGGAGCGGTCGGTCGGCGATCTTCTCGATGGCCGCTACCCGGAGCGGGTGGTGACCAAGGCGGTCGAGCGCATGATCACGCGCGGCCCCCTCGGCCGGCTGCAGATGAAGAATCTGCATGTCTACACCGGCACCGAGCATCCGCATGGCGGCCAGACCCCGGTCGTCCTGGATGTCGCGGCGATGAACCGCAAGAACACCGCCTCGGGCGGTTCGCAGTCGAAGGCGGCCTAAGTTCATGAGCGAGCAGACCACGGCGACCTCCCTCGCCGATCTCAAGAGCCTGGTGCAGGGCACGCCGATCGCGGCCGGCACCGAGCCTTCCGCCGCCCCCATCGCACCGAAGCGCGATGCCCAGGGCCGTTCCTACGCGACCGGTGGTCGTAAGGAATCCGTCGCCCGCGTGTGGGTGATGCCGGGCAAGGGCGCCTACACCATCAACGGCAAGCCGGCCACGCAGTACTTCGCGCGCCCGGTTCTGCGGATGCTGATCGCCCAGCCCTTCCTGGTGGCTGACCGCTACCAGACCTTCGACGTCGTCGCGACGGTCGCCGGCGGCGGGCTTTCGGGCCAGGCCGGCGCGGTGCGCCACGGCATCAGCCGCGCGCTCGTGAACTACGAGCCGGAGCTGCGCAGCATCCTCAAGAAGGCCGGCTTCCTGACGCGCGATCCGCGTGCGGTCGAGCGTAAGAAGTACGGCAAGGCGAAGGCACGACGTTCCTTCCAGTTCTCCAAGCGCTGAGCCCTGCGGACCGGGCTCACGCCCGGTCTTCATGCCGGCTATCCGAAAGGGGCGGGTCCGCAAGGACCCGCCCCTTTTGTTTTTTTACACGATTGGTTCAGACTCTTCGCAACAGGAGGGCCCCATGGCCAGGAATCCGAGCATCTTCATCGACGGCGAGAGCGGTACGACGGGTCTGCAGATCCGCGCGCGCCTCGCGAACCATCCGCACATCGCCATCCGCTCGATCGCCGAGACCGACCGCAAGGATCCGGCCGCCAAGCGCCGCCTGATGGAGCAGGTGGACGCCGTGGTGCTCTGCCTGCCCGATACCGGCGCCAAGGAGGTCGCGGCCATCGCGGCCGAGATGGGCGACGCCGCGCCGAAGCTGCTCGACGCCAGCACGGCGCACCGGGTGGATCCGGACTGGGTCTTCGGCTTTCCCGAGCTGACCGAGGGCCATGCCGCGAAGATCGCCGCCGCGAAGCGTGTCGCGAATCCGGGCTGCTATCCGACCGGCGGCATCGCGCTGCTGCGGCCGCTGGTGGATGCCGGCCTCATCCCGAAGGATTACCCGATCACGGTGAATGCCGTTTCCGGCTACACGGGCGGCGGCAAGTCCATGATCGCGGAGTTCGAGGAGGCGAAGACGGCCGGGCCGTTCTTCCTCTACAGCCTCCAGCTCGAGCACAAGCACGTGCCGGAGCTGCAGCTCTACAGCGGCCTCACCGTGCGGCCGATCTTCGTGCCCAGCGTCGGCAACTTCGCGCAGGGCATGCTGGTCAGCATCCCGTTGCATCTCGACACGCTGCCCGGCAAGCCGAAGGCGGCCGATCTCGAGGCCGTGCTGGCCGATCGCTACGCGAAGTCCGGCTGGGTGAAGGTCATGCCGGCCGATGGCGCCCAACGGCTGGAGCCGTTGGCGCTCAACGGCTCGAACATGCTGGAGCTGCGCGTCTACGGGAATGCGAAGCACAACCAGGCGGTGCTAGTGGCCAAGCTGGACAATCTGGGGAAGGGTGCGTCCGGAGCCGCGGTGCAGAACCTCGGCCTGATGCTGAATGTCGACGTGGATGCGGCGCTGCCGCTGGGGATCGCTGCGGAATGAACGGACCTTTCTACCCCTTCGAGGGCAAGCTCCCCACGGTGCACGAGCGCGCCTGGGTGGCGCCGACGGCCGCCGTCATCGGCGAGGTCGAGATCGGCGAGCTCTCCAACGTCTGGTACCACTGCGTGCTGCGCGGCGATTCCAACTACATCCGCATCGGCGCGCGCACGAACATCCAGGACGGCACGATCATCCACGTGAACGCGGGCAGCTTCCCGACGATCATCGGCGATGACGTGACGGTCGGCCACGCCGCCATCATCCACGCCTGCACCCTCGCCGACAGCGCCTTCGTCGGCATGGGCGCGACCGTGCTCGACGGCGCGGTGATCGAGAAGGGCGGCGTGCTGGCCGCCGGCTCCGTGCTGCCGCCGGGCAAGCGCGTGCCGGCGCTGGAGCTCTGGATGGGCAATCCGGCTAAGCTGGTGCGCGTGCTCACACCCGAGCAGCGGGCGGGCTTCGACAAGACCGCGCCGAACTACGTGGCATTGGCCGGGCGCCACCGCGCCTCATTCCGTTCCACTTCGTAACTTGAGATTGCAGGGCGCGGCGGCATAAAACCCTTGACATGAGGAACGCTCTTCGAGCCGCCATGCTTCTGGTGCCGTTGGCGGCCTGCGCCACCGGCCCCCTGCCTCCCAGCGCGCGGCTGCCGCCGGACGTCGTCTCGGCGGCGCAGGATCCGATGCGCTCGGCGATCCTGAGCTCCGCCTTTACCTTCAACCGCGCGAGCTCGCCCGCCGAGCGCACGCGGGCCGCGGCGCTGGTCGAGTTCCTCGCCACCGACTATCGCTGGGACTGGCGCTGGGTCGAGTACACGCCCACGACCGGCCCCGCGCTGGAGGCCGCGCGTAACGAGCTGCACACGGCCTTCGGCATCGCGCCCAGCGCATCGCCGCAGGCGGTGGTGGACGGGCTGATGGGGGCGTCGCGATCGCTGGAGCTCGGCAACCCGCCGACCCTGCCGCCGACGGTCTTCACGCAGCCCACCCTCACGCTCGCGAGCCTGTCCAGGCCGGCCGAACTGCCGGCGACCCGCATCGCCACGGCGATGATGGAGCGCGAGCTTCACCGCATTGATACGGAACGTTTCAGCGGCGGCGGCCCAGGCGGCAGCGGCGGCGGCGGCGGCGGCGCGCATCCCTGAGCCTTCCCAAATTGGGGTGACTTCGGTCGTTGGATCGACTAATTATTGAATATGTCTGGTTCGAAATGAACTCGGCTCTGCACGAGGATTTGATTTTTATGAAGCGTTCTCTCCTGCTGGTCCTTCCCTTGCTCGCGGCCTGCTCGGGTCCTCTCCTCACCGCGCCTGCCGGCGAGTGGGCCACCCTGCCGCGCGACGCTACGGCTGGCGCGGGCGATCCCACGCGCTCGGCGGTTCTCTCGACCGCCGCCGTCTTCGGCGATCGGACTCCGGCGGCGGGCCAGCCCGCCACGGCCGCGCGCGGGATCGCGCAGATGGAGTTCCTGGCGGTGGCGCTTCCGGCCGATAACAACTTCGCCAATGCGTCGCCCACGCTGATGCCGCAGCTTGCCACGGCGCGCAGCGAATGGCGCGGCGCCCTCGATATCGCGCCCGATGCCGCGCCGCAGGCCATCATCGACTCGCTCTACGAGGCGAGCCGTGCGCTCGATGCGGGACGGCGCGACGCCGCCGCGGCAGCACTGTCACCCACCGTCTTCCGCCGCGGCGGCGCGGCGACGCTGACGCAGCTCGCCTCGCTGCCGAACCTGCCGAGCACCGCCGCCGCCTCGGCGAC
>JAQGHZ010000429.1 GCA_028291485.1 Rubritepida sp.
GGTGGGCGGATTCGTCGGCCTCGCCGGGCCCTACGACTTCGGCGCCGATGAGGCGGACCCGCCCGCGATCTTCGCCGGCACCCCGCACGTCGTCGCCGCGCCGTCACCGCTCGGCCCCGCCACGCCGCCGATGCTGCTGTTGCATGGCGCGGCGGACACCACCGTCCGCCCGCAGCATTCCATCGATCTCGCGGCCCGGGCGCGTGCCGCCGGCGTGCCCGCACGCCACGTCGCCTATCCGGGCATGGGCCATCTCGGCATCGCCGCGGCGCTGGCCGCGCCGATCCGGGCCCTCGGGCTGGAGGGCGGTGACGTGCTGGGCGAGGTGCGCGCCTTTCTCGGTTAAGGCTGGCCTCAGTTAAGGCTGGCCGCCAGCCCCGTCATAGGCGTCCAGCACGTGCAGCGAATAGGTGAAGGCCGCCCCGGCATTCACCGCGACCGCCACGCCCAGCGTCTCGGCGATCTCGTCCTTCGTCGCCCCGGCGGCGCGCGCCCGGCGCGTATGCGCGTCGATGCAGCCCTCGCAGCGCGTGGTCACCGCCACCGCGATCGAGATGAGCTCACGCGTCTTGGCATCCAGGTGCTTCGTCACGGCGGAGGCCCGGCTGAGAGCGGAAAAGGCCTTCACCGCCTCGGGATGCAGGGCCGAGAATTCCTTGCCCCGCTCGCGCAGCGCGGCGTTGTAGCTGTCCCAGTCCTCGATGCGGGTGTCGGTGGTCATGGCGGGGGTCCAGATATGAAAAGGGCCCCGATGGTTTCCCACCGGGGCCCAATTCACAAGCGGGGTTTGGCTGCGCGGCCGATTCACGTTCCGGATCAAAGGGATCCGGAACGATCGGCCGCGGATTACTCTGCCGTCGCTTCCGGCTCCTTCTCCGCCTCGCCGTCGCCTTCCGGCTTGGGCAGGGCGGCGACCGGCGCCTCGGCGATGTCGAAGGTCAGCGCGCCGTCGGTCAGGTTCACCTTCACCGAGCCGCCCTTCACCAGCCGCCCGAAGAGCAGCTCCTCGGCGAGGGGCTTCTTGATGAACTCCTGGATCACGCGGGCCAGCGGCCGCGCGCCATAGAGCGGATCGTAGCCGCGCTCGGCCAGCCACTCCTTGGCCGCGCTCGAGAGCTCGATCGTGACGTTGCGGTCGGCCAGCTGGGCCTCGAGCTGCATCACGAATTTCTCGACCACCTGGGCGACGATCTCCGCCGGGAGCGCCGCGAAGGGGATCACGGCGTCGAGGCGGTTGCGGAATTCCGGCGTAAACATCCGCTTCACCGCCTCCTCGTCCTCGCCCTGGCGCACCGGATTGCCGAAGCCGATCGCCGACTTCTGCATGTCCGCCGCACCCGCATTGGTGGTCATGATGAGGATCACATTGCGGAAATCGACCGTCTTGCCGTTGTGGTCGGTCAGCTTCCCGTGGTCCATCACCTGCAGCAGGATGTTGAACAGGTCCGGATGGGCCTTCTCGATCTCGTCCAGCAGCAGCACGCAATGCGGATGCTGGTCGATGCCGTCGGTCAGCAGCCCGCCCTGGTCGAAGCCCACATAGCCCGGGGGCGCGCCGATCAGCCGGCTGACGCTGTGCCGCTCCATGTATTCGGACATATCGAAGCGGATCAGCTCGATGCCGAGCGTCTTGCTGAGCTGCTTGGCCACCTCGGTCTTGCCGACGCCGGTCGGGCCGGAGAAGAGGTAGTTGCCGATCGGCTTCTCCGGGTCGCGCAGACAAGCCCGGCTGAGTTTGATCGCCGAGGAGAGCGCCTCGATCGCCCTGTCCTGCCCGAAGACCATCGCCTTGAGGTCGCGCTCCAGCGTGCGGAGCGTCTCCTTGTCGTCGGCCGAGACGGATTTGGGTGGGATGCGCGCGATCTTCGCGACGGTCTCTTCCACATCCTTCAGGGTCACGGTCTTCCGGCGGCGGCCTTCCGGCAGCAGCATCCGCGAGGCGCCGACCTCGTCGATCACGTCGATCGCCTTGTCCGGCAGCTTGCGGTCATGGATGTACTTGGCCGAGAGCTCCACCGCGGCGCGGATGGCCTCCGGCGTGTACTTCACCTTGTGGTGCTTCTCGTAGTTGGTCTTCAGACCCTGGAGGATCTTCACCGTGTCCTCGACGGAGGGTTCGTTCACGTCGATCTTCTGGAAGCGCCGCACGAGCGCGCGGTCCTTCTCGAAGTGGTTGCGGTATTCCTTGTAGGTGGTCGAGCCGATGCAGCGCAGCGTGCCCTGGGCCAGCGCCGGCTTCAGCAGGTTCGACGCGTCCATCGCGCCACCGGAAGTCGCGCCGGCGCCGATCACGGTGTGGATCTCGTCGATGAAGAGGATGGCGCCCGGCTGGGCCTCCAGCTCGTTCACGACGGCCTTCAGCCGCTCCTCGAAATCGCCGCGGTAGCGGGTGCCGGCCAGCAGGCTGCCCATGTCGAGCGAGAAGATCGTGCTCTTGGACAGCACCTCCGGCACGTCGCCCTCGACGATTCGCTTGGCCAGGCCCTCGGCGATGGCCGTCTTGCCCACGCCCGGATCCCCCACGTAGAGCGGGTTGTTCTTGGTACGCCGGCAGAGGATCTGGATGGTGCGCTCGATCTCGCTGTCGCGACCGATCAGCGGATCGATCTTGCCGGCGAGGGCGCGCTTGTTGAGGTTCACGCAATAGGTGCTGAGCGCATCCTGGTTGCGGCCGCCGCCGCGAGGCTTCTCCTCGCGGTCCTCCTTGCCGGCATTGTCCTCGGGCATCGGCGCCTGGCCCTGGACGGGGCGGGGCTGCGAGCGGCCGGGGGCCTTGGCGATGCCGTGGCTGATGAAGTTCACGGCGTCCAGGCGCGTCATGTCCTGCAGCTGCAGGAAATAGACGGCGTGCGACTCGCGCTCCGAGAAGAGGGCGACAAGCACGTTGGCGCCCGTGACCTCGTCGCGGCCGCTGCTCTGCACATGGATCGCCGCGCGCTGCACGACGCGCTGGAAGCCGGCGGTGGGTTTCGGGTCCCCCGTGCGGTCGCTGACGAGGCCGGCGAGATCCTTGTCGAGGAACTCGGTCAGCTCGCGCTTCAGCTTGTCCACGTCGACGCCACAGGCACGCAACACCGTTGTCGCGTCCGCATCGTCACCGAGGGCGAGGAGGAGATGTTCGAGGGTGGCGTATTCGTGCCGGCGGTCGTTGGCGAGGCCAAGCGCACGATGGAGCGTCTGCTCGAGATTGCGGGATAGCATGGTTCAACGCTCCCCTTAGCGATTGCCGGATGCCGAGATGGCAGCGGCGGGTTGACTATGATGTGGTGGCTCTCCCCCTGCCGTCACATCTGACGCCAACGCATAAGACAGTTGCGTGGCGCGATTCCGCACGTCTTTTTTTGTGTCATTCTTTTTCGATGGTACACTGAAGAGGGTGCTGGTTCTGGCGGGCCAAATCCATCACCTGTGTGACCTTCGTTTCCGCGACCTCATACGTATAGACGCCGCAGACGCCGACGCCGCGGCGATGGACGTGCATCATGATGCGCGTCGCCTCGTCGCGGTTCTTCTGGAAGAAGCGCTCCAGGACGTGCACGACGAACTCCATCGGCGTGTAGTCGTCGTTGAGCATCAGCACCTTGTACATCGCCGGCTTCTTGGTCTTCGGCCGCGGCTTGACGACGACGCCCGTGGTCGGACCGCCGTCGCCGTCCCGCTTGTCCGGATCGGACATCGTGATCCTGCTCATCTCTCGCTTCCGGTCGTGCATCGCATATTCATGGTCCTGGGAGGATATCGGGAGCCGGCAGCCCACGGGAAGGGGGTTGAAAGCCTCGCATGGCGGAATGAATAAACGGAAAAGGCCCGCAAGCCATCATGGCATGCGGGCCCTCAACTCAGGCGTGTGGAGTCGTGCCGGAAGCGGAACGTCTCCCGGTGCGGATACGGACGATCAGGCCGCGAGCGGCTTGGTCATCTTCTCCATGGCGATCGTCATGCGGGCCGAGATCGGCTCGATGGCGGCTTCGGCCAGCTTGACCGAGGCCTCCTGCAGCTTGGTGGCATCGGCCATGGCGCGCTCGAAGGCGGTCTTGGCGAAGGAAGCCTGGAAGTCGGCGGCCTCCTTCAGGCTCTTCAGGGAGGAGAGGGTCTTGGCCGCCTCGATCGCCTGCTCGGAGAAGGACTGGAACATCGTCACCGTCTGGCGGGACAGATCCTGCAGGCCCGTCACATAGACCTGCGTGGCCTTGCTGACGGCCTCGAAGTTGCCGCGGCCGAACTCGACGGCCTCCTCGGAGGCCTTCATCAGGTCGCCGGCGGTCTTGTGGGCGGTCTCCATGGTCTTCTCGACCGCGACGCGGGCCTGGGCCACGCCGTCCTCGGCAATCTTCTTCGCCTGCGCGGCGCCGTTCTGGGCGGCGTCGGCCATCGTCTTCTTCATCTCAGCCGGATTGGCCATGGGTACTCTCCTTCGCATCGCCGCCCCGGTGCGAGGGGGAGGCAGGGTTTGTTGCAGTGCAGCATAGCGATGGCTAGTTATGAGGTCGTCCGGTCCAATGCAAGGGTTTTTTGGTGCGCTGCACCAGAATTTAACAGGAGGCAAATGGGGCCATCCGATGACCGGCTCGGCCACGCTTTCGCGCGAAACGGATGGACAAATCGCGGCCCGACTGTTTCTTTGCATTTCAGCGTGGGCCAAACCTTGGGGGAGGCGAGGCCCGTGTCCGCTTTGGGGAAAGCCGCATGTTCATATCCGTTATCCGGCGTGCCGTTGCCGGCGCCGTCCTTGCCGTGAGCCTTCTGCCGGTGCTGGCAAGCGCCCAGATCACCGCGAGTCCGCGCTATTCCGGCATGGTGGTGGATGCGCGGACTGGCAACGTGCTGATCGCCGAAGCCGCCGACGAGACCCGGCATCCGGCCTCGCTTACCAAGATGATGACGCTCTATATGCTCTTCGAGGCGATGCAGGCCGGCCGCTTCACCCTCAACACGCCGATTCGCGTGAGTGCGGAGGCCGCGTCGCAGCCGCCCACCAAGCTGGGCGTGCCCGCTGGCGGCAGCCTCTCCACCGAGAGTGCCATCCTCGCCCTGGTCACCCGTTCGGCCAACGACATCGCGGTGGCGGTCGGCGAGGCGCTTGGCGGCGACGAGGAGAGCTTCGCGCGGATGATGACCCAGCGCGCCCGCTCGCTCGGCATGTCGCGCACCACCTTCCGCAACGCCTCCGGCCTGCCCGACCCCGACCAGGTGACGACCGCTCGGGACATGACGCTACTGGGCCGGCGCCTGATCCAGGATTTCCCGGAGCAGTACCACTACTTCTCCCTGACCCATTTCGCGCACGGCAACCGGCTGATCCGCAACCATAACGGCATGCTGCGCGACTATCCCGGCGCCGACGGCATCAAGACCGGCTACATCACGGCCTCCGGCTTCAACATCGTGACCTCCGCCCAGCGCGAGGGCGTGCGGCTCGTGGGCGCGGTCTTCGGCGGCAATTCCTGGGCCCAGCGCAACGACCGTATGGCCGAGCTGCTGGACGCCGGCTTCGCCCGGCTGGGCGTGCGCGAGGTGCCGCCGCTGGTGGCGTCGCTGCCGCCGCGCGTCGCCGTCCGGCACGACGCCTC
>JAQGHZ010000466.1 GCA_028291485.1 Rubritepida sp.
GCCGTGCCGGTCATCGCCGTGCTCGGCATCGCCAGCGTGCTGACGCCGCTCGGCAATGTCAGCGGCGCCATGCTGTCGGCCCATGCGCGGCTCAGCCGACTGCTTGCCGTCACCGTGATCTCGGCGGCGCTGCGGCTTGGGCTGCTGTTCCTCCTCACCCCGTGGCTCGGTCTCACCGGCGCCGCCCTCGCCGTGGGCGGCGCGGTGGTGGCCGAGCACATGCTGATGGTGGTGCTGGCCTTCCGGCTGCTGCGGCTGCGCCTCGCGCGGCTGGCCACCGCGCTCTGGCGCCCGACGATGGCGTCGGTGGCGATGGCGGTCCTGCTCCGTGAGGCCGGGCTCGGCTGGGCCGCTCCACCGGACGGCAGCTGGATCGCGGCAGGTCAGCTCGCCGAGGGCGTGGCGCTGGGCGTGAGCAGCTACACGCTCTCGCTGTTCCTGCTCTGGTTGCTCGCCGGTCGCCCGGCGGGCGCCGAGGCGGACCTGCTCGGCCTGGCGGGGCGCCTGCTGCGCTCCCGCCCGCGCCGGCACCTGCCGGCGGCGTGAGATGGACAGCGGCCCCGCCTCCTTCACGAATGCCCCCCTCATGCAGAGCAGGGCGGCCTGCAGCGTGGCCGTCTTTGCGCGCAACGAGGCCGCACGCATCGGCCCCTGCCTGCATGCACTCGGCGAATCTCGCGGGATCGCGCGCCCCCATGTCACGGTCCTGCTGAACGGCACGTGCGACGGTTCGGCCGCTGCCGCCGCCGCCGCGCTGTGCGAGGCCGATCTTGCCGGCTGCCTGATCGACATCCCGCATGGCGACAAGTCGCACGCCATGAACCTCTTCCTGCACCGGTTACGCCCGCCCGCCACGCTGTACGTGCTGATGGACGGCTATGCCGAGGTGCGGCCGGACGCGCTGGCGCGGCTGGCCGAGCGCCTCGCGCGGAGGCCCGCGGCACAAGCCGCGGCGGCGATGCCGAGCACCGGCCGCAGCGCCGCCGCCCTCCGCCGCAGCATGCTGGAATATCCCGGCCTGCACGGCTCGCTCTTCGCGCTGCGCGGCAGCTTCGTGGAGCGGCTGGCCGCCGCCGGGCTGCGCCTGCCGCGCGGGCTCTACCGCGGCGACGGGCTGCTCGGCTCCATGGTGATGCACGACCTCGATGCGCTCGGCGGCGGCTGGGAGCCGGCACGCATCGCCATGGAGCCGGCGGCGAGCTGGGTCACGCCGCCCGGCCGTCCCTGGCGCTGGCGGGACCTCCGCCGCCACCTCCACCGGCTGCTGCGCCAGGCCCGCGGCCGGCTCGAGATGGGGGCCCTGCGCGAGATCCTCTACCGCGAGGGCTTCGCCGGCCTGCCGGCCGACGCCCGGCGCATGGTGCTGGACTGGATCGCGGCCGATCCGTCGCGGGCACCACGCCTATGGCGCGATCCCCTGGCCCGGCTTGCGCTGGCGCACCTGCGTCAGCCCTCGGCCGAGCCGCCGCCGGAGGCGCTGGAGCCGCGGCTGCTCTTCGCGCGGATGCCCACGCCATGACGCCGCCAGAAATCCCGCGTGCGTGCGGCGAGCCCCAGCACGGAATGGCGGCCCACCATCTCCGCCCAGTGCAGCGGCGCGCTGCCCTGCGCCAGGGTGAGCTTGTAGCGGTCCGGCCCGCCCAGGAAGTCGTAGACCGCCTCGCCCGCCGCCGCGGCGCGCGCGATAGCCAGGCTGTGGCAGGTGAGGCCGGGCTTGCCCTGCGGCCCCGCGCCCGCGAGGTCGAGCCCGCTCTGATAGGCGCAGACCCGGCCGCGCAGGCGGAAGTTGTAAAGAATGCCGACACAGCCGCCGCTGCCCTCGACCCGGAGCAGGTCCACCTCGTCGCGCCCCATGCCGCGCCGCACCAGCGTCTCGTGGAAGCGGCGCATGAAGGGATGGGCGAAGGCGCCGGGCTTGCCGCGCGCGTTCCAGCTCTGCTGGTGCAGCTCCATCATGTCGCCGAGCATCGCGAGCGCCTCGTCCGCATGCTCCGCGCGCCGCAGGACGGGCGCGCCGTAGCGCCGCGCCGAGCGGCGGATCTGCTGGCGCGCATTGGCGCTGAGCAGCGCCAGCGGATCGCCGCCGGACGCCCGCACGGCCGCGAGGTCGGCATAGGGCGCCTGCCGCTCCTGGTACTGCAGCGCGACACCGGGCACCTCGGCGAGCAGCGGGGCGGAGACGCCGGACAGCACGAGCCTTCGCACCCCGCGCAGGCCGGCCGCGGCACGCATCAGCGCGCGCTCCACGTCGCGATCGAGCGCCAGAGGGCCGTTGTGCTCGACGAAGGGAGCATCCAGCGCCGCGTCGCCGCTCTCGCCCAGATGCAGCCGGTCGCCCCGCCGGTTGAACAGCGCGAGCCCGACGAGCCCGGCGCCCCGCCAGGCCTTCAGCACCACGGGGTCGGGAAAACGCTCCTGCGCGAGGCAGCCCACCCAGCTCCAACTGCGAAAGAAGGAGAGGTCCGGCACCACCGCCTCCAGCCCGCGCCACTCTGCGCCGAGCCCGTCAAGGCTCTCTTCTTTCGTGACTGCAATCTCCACGAGAGGCATGTGCCGCGTGCGCACAGGCCGCCGCAAGCGAAACCTGCGCCATGACCCCGAACGATGACGGCCCGCGCCGCGTGCTGCACGTGCTGAAATACTATCGCCCGGCCTTCACCGGCGAGGGCGTCTTCCTCGAGCGCTCCAGCGCCGTCATGCAGGAGCTCGCGCCCGGCACCGTGCACGACCTGCTCGTCACGCACACGCCGCGGCCGGAGCACGAGACCGCCGCCTGCACGACGCTGTCGCGCGTGATCTACCTCTCGCCGCGGCTCATCGGCACCTGGCGCCGGCAGATCGCGATGGCGCTGTGGTTCGTCGCGAACCTGCACCGCTACGGCACGGTCCATTTCCGCACCCATGCCGACTGGTACTTCGTGAGCTATCTGCTGACGCGGCTCTTCGGCCGGCGACTCGTGCTGTCGGCCATGCTGGACGACAGCGTGCCGGTGCTGATCGGCCAGTACCGGCCGAGCCTGCGCCGCCTCGCCGCGCGCGGCTTCCGGCTCTTCCACGCCTTCGTCGGCATCAGTCCCAAGCTGCTGCAGGAGACGCGCCAGGTAGCGGATCCCGCGCGCTGCCACCTGATCCCCTGCGGCATCACCATCCCCGAAACCGTCCCGGGCGATGGCGCGCGGATGCTTGCGCGGCTCGGCATCGGCGCCGGCGACCCGGTGCTGCTCTTCGTGGGCGGGCTCTGCGCGCGCAAGGACCCGCTGTTCCTCGTGGAGGCCATGCCGCGCATCCTTGCCGAGCACCCCCGCGCGCATCTGCTGCTGGTGGGACCTCCGCTGGAGGCGTTCCACGTCCGGGCGCTGCACGCCGCGATCGCGCGCGAGGGCCTCGAAGGGCACGTCCACCTCATGGGCGAGCAGCTCGATCCGCATCCCTACTTCGCTGCGTCCGACCTGCTGGTCTTTGCCTCGCATCTCGAGGGCTTCAGCACCGTCGTGCCGGAGGCCATGGCGCATGGCCTGCCCGTGGTGGTGCGCCGCCTCACCGGGGTCAATGACGGCTTCGTGCTGGAAGGCGAGACCGGCTTCTGCTTCGAGGAGGAGGCAGGCTACGTCGCCGCAGTGAACGGTCTGCTGCGCGATGCCGCGCTGCGCCGGCGCATCGGCGCAGCCGGGAAGAACCTCGCGACGGCGCGCTTCGGCATGCGCGGCGTGGCCGGGCGCTACCTCGGCATCTACGGCGCGCACCCGCCACTCCCGCCAGCGCGCGAGACCGGCCTCGGCTGCTCCGCCTCCATCTTCGACGCGCGCTTCCATGTGCCCATCGAGGCCGACGCCGGATCGCGCCCGTTGCTGATCACCATGGTGGACGCGGAGGAGGCCTTCGACTGGTCGCGCCCCTTCCGCCGCAACACACTGGACGTAAGCTCGATGGGCGAGCAGTGGCGCGCCCACCGCATCTTCGAGCGCCACCGCGTGGTCCCGCTCTACCTCGCCGACCATCCGGTCGCCGTACAGGATTCCGGTCGAGCGCCGCTGCGCGAGCTGCTGCGCGACGGCGCCTGCGAGATCGGCGCGCAGATGCACCCCTGGGTCACGCCGCCCTTCGAGGAGTCCCTCGGCGAGCGCAACAGCTATGCCGGCAACCTGCCGGTGGCGCTGGAGCTCGCCAAGACGCGGCACCTCACGCGCATCCTGGAGGACGCCTTCGGCGAGGCGCCGCGCATTTACCGCACCGGCCGCTTCGGCGCAGGCCCGCGCACGGCCGACATCCTGAAGTCGCTGGGCTATGTGGCCGACAGCAGCGTGACCCCCTGCTGGCCGGCCAAGGGCATGGCGCGGCCCTGGCTCTCGGCGCAGCCCTACTGGGCCGACCG
>JAQGHZ010000497.1 GCA_028291485.1 Rubritepida sp.
ATCGGCGAATGCTGGTCGCAGCGCCACGCCACCATGATGATCATGGGCGAGACCTGCACCCGGGCGTGTTCCTTCTGCAACGTCGCCACCGGCATGCCCAACCCGTTGCAGGCCGATGAGCCGGCGCGGGTCGCGGATGCCGTGGCCGCGCTGGGCCTGCGCCACGTGGTCATCACCAGCGTGGACCGCGACGACCTGCGCGACGGCGGGGCGCGCCACTTCGCCGAGACCATCGCCGCCATCCGCAAGGCCGCGCCCGAGACCACCATCGAGATCCTGACGCCCGACTTCCTCCGCAAGGAGGGAGCGCTGGAGGTCGTGGTCGCGGCCAAGCCGGATGTGTTCAACCACAATCTGGAAACCGTGCCGCGGCTCTATCCGAACATCCGGCCGGGGGCGCGCTACTACCATTCGCTGCGGCTGCTGGACCGGGTGAAGCAGCTCGACCCCTCCATCTTCACCAAGTCCGGCGTCATGGTCGGGCTCGGCGAGGAGCGGATCGAGGTGCAGCAGGTGATGGAGGATATGCGCAGCGCGGATATCGATTTCCTCACCATCGGCCAGTACCTCCAGCCCAGCGTGAAGCATGCCGCCGTCGCCCGCTTCGTCGAGCCCTCCGAGTTCGAGGACTATGCCAGCCTGGCGCGCGCCAAGGGCTTTCTTCTGGTTTCCGCGACGCCGCTGACGCGCAGCTCCTACCATGCCGATCGCGACTTCGTCGCGCTCAGGAGCGCGCGGGAGCAATCGCTGCGCGAGGCACGGGAAAAGAGCCTCGCGGCCTGATGCCGACGCATGCGGAAAAGAAGCTCCTCCGGCAGACGCCGGATCAGGTCTTCCAGATCGTCGCCGATGTGCACCGTTATCCGGAATTCCTGCCCTGGTGCGTGGGCGCGCGCGTCCTCACGCGCGACGAGACGAAGCTCACCGCGGACCTCACCATCGGCTTCAAGATGTTCCGCGAGACCTTCCGCAGCGAAGTCGTCCTGGAGCGGCCGGGGAAGGTCGAGGTCAAATACCTCGACGGGCCCTTCCGGTATCTGAACAACACCTGGCGCCTCACGGCCGTGCCCGGCGGGACGGAGGTCAACTTCTTCGTCGATTTCGAGTTTCGCTCGAAGTTGCTGCAGGCAGTCATCGGAACGGTGTTCAACGAAGCCGTTCGCTTGATGGTGCGTGCCTTCGAGCGGCGGGCGATGGCGCTCTACGGGCGCCATTCCCTGCCTCCGGTGACGACGCCGACGCCGGTCCCCCAGCGGTAGCCTGATCGACTTCGACTGGTCGCGGCGGCCGGCCTGTCCTGTCTGGCTCCCTTTTTCCATCGTCCGGCGGCATCATCCGCGGAGATTCCGGGAGAGGCGCGATGAGCTACATCCTCTATGGCGATAAGGGTTCCGGCTCGGGGCCGGTGGAGATGGCGCTGGCGGAGATCGGCGCCGAGGTCGAACTGCGCGATGTCCCGCTGGCGACCAACGCGCAACTGGCGGCGGAGTACCGCAAGCTCAACCCCATGGGGCGCATCCCGACGCTGATCCTGCCGGACGGGACGGTGGTGACGGATCGGCGGCGATCCTGATCGCGCTGGCGGACCGGCATCCGCAAGCGGGGCTGCTTCCGGCGGGCGATGATCCCGCGCGTGCGGTGGCGCTGCGCTGGATGGCGCTGGTGGCGGGCGAGTTCTATCCGCATGTGACGCGCTACGACTATCCGGAGCGCTTTTCCCCCGATCCCACCCATGCGCCGGCGATCGCGGCGCGGGCGCAGGAGATGGGGCGCGAGGTCTGGCGGCTGATCGAGCGGGAATGCGCGCCATCGCCCTTCGTGCTGGGCGATCGCTTCTCGGTGGCGGACATCTACCTCGCGGCGCTGTCGCGCTGGAACAAGGGCGCGCAGTGGATGCCGGCGGAGTGTCCGCGCGTGGAGGCGCTGGTGCGAGCCGTTTCCACCCGCCCGCGCATCGCGCCTGTGTGGCGGAAGCACGTCCAAGGTTAAGCCGGGTCCAGGAGCCCTCCTCAAGTCACAGGTGGAGGAGTCCGGGCGCGAGATACCCCAGCATCATCAGCCCGACGCCAACCAGTCCGAGCCCGCCCGCCAGCCAGATCAGCAGCGCAACGCCCGTGATGATCGAGGCCGAGGCCACGACGATCGCCACTTGGTAGACGGCGCTCGAGTACTCGAACATGTGGTAGCGCTCCATGGTCCTGTCGCGCTTCGCCTCGGCCTCGCGGGCGCGGGTCGTGAGCTCGCGGCGGCCTTCGCCGGTGTCGGGCTCGCTTTCCCAGCGGTTCACGGTGGCGGCCCAGCGGGCCTGCTGCGCCTCGATGGTGGCGCGGTTCTCCGCGGTCTTGTCCAGCTCGGCCTGCTCGACGGCGGTGCGGAGCTGGGTCTGGCGGATGGTGCGGGCCTGGAAGAAGGACCAGAGGTTGGCCGCCTGGACGTTGTTGTTCAGCGCCTCGGTCTGGGAGGATTTCGCACCGACCTCGGCCAAGGCGAGGAACAGCGCCAGGATGGCGATGAGCAGCGCCACGCCCTTGTTCTCGGTGCCGTGAGGCGCTCCGTGTCCACCTGCCATGAAAATCTGTCTCCCGTGTAATCCAGAAGCCAGATGCCATGAAGCGAGGCCAGGTGCCAGTCTCGCTCCGGAGCTGGACGAAGGCGTCCATGGGCTGCGGCGGGCATGGCGGGTTGCTGGTCGTGCCGCCATTTAGATGACCGCCCCGGGCTGACGTTCGGAAAAATCCCTGGCAAGCTTGCCTCATGGTCCAAGCCCCCTCCCACACGATGTCCTCCCACTCCTGGGCGCCCGCGCGGTCGCCGAGGAATGCGCCGCCGGTGCGCATCAACCTCTACTCCGACACGCAGACGCGCCCGACGCCTGCGATGAAGGAGGCCATGATGTCGGCCGAGATGGGCGACGAGCAGCATGGCGACGATCCCACCGTCTGGGAGCTCTGCGACCGCATGGCCGCGCTCACCGGCAAGGAGGCCGCGGTCTTCCTGCCCTCCGGCACCATGTGCAACGTCATCGCCATCCTCACCCATTGCCAGAAGGGCGACGAGGTCGTGGCCCACGAGACCAGCCACATCCTGGGCAGCGAGGGCGGCACGCATGCCGCGCTGACGGGCGTGCAGATCATGGGCCTCAAGGGCGCGCGCGGCATGTTCACGCCCGACGACCTCCGCGCGGCCATCCGGCCGAAGACGCGCTACACGCCGCCCCAGAAGATGCTCGAGATCGAGCAGACGGCGAATATCGGCGGCGGCGCGATCTGGTCGCTGGAGACGCTGAATACCCTCACCGACATGGCCCATGAGCAGGGCTGGGCCACCCATATGGACGGCGCGCGGCTGATGAACGCCTGCGTCGGCGCTGGTATCGCGGCCTCCGACATGGTGGCCGGCTTCGACAGCGTGTGGCTCGATTTCACCAAGGGCCTCGGCGCGCCGCTGGGCGCCGTGCTCTGCGGCTCCAACGAGTTCATCGGCAATGCCTGGCGCTGGAAGCAGCGGCTGGGCGGCTCGATGCGGCAGGGCGGCGTCTGTGCGGCCGCCTGCATCTACGCGCTGGATCATAACGTCGACCGGCTGGCCGACGACCATGCCAATGCCAAGGCCCTGGCGCGCGGCCTCGCGCAGATCGAGGGCGTGGTGGTCGAGGACCCCGATACGAACCTGGTGTTCTTCGACGTCAAGGCCACCGGCAAGACGGTTCCGCAGCTCCAGGCGACCCTGCTCGAGCAGGGCATCATGGTCAGCGGCCTCGGCGGCCGCGTGCGCGCCTGCCTGCACCTGGACGTGACGGCGGCGATGATCCCCGACGCGGTCTCGGCCATTCGCGACGCGCTTGCCGCCTGACCCACGGCGTCAGCGCCGAGGCGTCCAGGCCGATCTCACCGGCCGCAACGCCGAGGCGCTGGCCCGCGGGGCCCTGATCCGCGATGGCTGGACCGTGCTGGCGGAACGGCTGCGCACCCCGGCCGGCGAACTCGACATCGTCGCGGAAAAGGCCGGGCTGCTCGCCTTCGTCGAGGTGAAGGCCCGGCCGAGCCTGCGCGAGGCCGCCTTCTCACTCACCGAGCGTCAGCAGCTCCGGTTGATGGCTGCCGCCGAAATCTGGATCGCCACCCATCCTGGACACGGCGCAGCCGGGATGCGCTTCGACGTGCTGCTCGTTGCGGCCGACGGGGCCGTGAAACGGATCACGGACGCGCTGCGGCAGGGTTGATGCGAGGGGCTTTGCCCCCTCGCGCTGCCCGAGCAGGGAACAGGTTCCCTGCGGCCTCATCCCACGCCGTGCGCCTTCAGGAACGCCAGCATCCGCCGCCACGCATCCTCGGCCGCCTCGCGCCGGTAGCTGGGGCGGTAATCCGCGTGGAAGCCGTGCGGCGCAGCCGGATAGATCACCAGCGTGAAGGACTTCCCGGCCGCCTGCATGGCCGCCTCCATCTGGCGCAGGCCCTCCACGGGAATGCCCGTATCCGCCTCGCCGTAGAGCCCCAGGATGGGGCACTTGATGTCGGGAACCAGTTGCTGAATGGTCCGCGGCGTGATCGAGGTCGCGGGATTCGCGACAGGGCCATAGAAGGCCACGCCCGCCTTCAGCCGCGGATTCTGCGCCGAATATTCCCAGACGTTCCGCCCGCCTCGGCAGAAACCGATGATGGCGAGCTTGTCGCCGTTGCCGCCATCCGAGGCGGCCCAGGCGCAGGTCGCGTCGAGATCGCGGTTCAGCTCGTCATCCGGCTTGCGCAGCGCGATGGCGGCCGCGGCCTGCACGTTCTCGGCGGTCTTGGGGTCGCCCTGGCGCACGTAGTAGTCCGGCGCGACGGCCAGGTAGCCAGCCTTGGCCAGCCGCCGGCACACGTCCTTGATGTATTCGTGGAGCCCAAAGATCTCCTGGCACACCACCACGATCGGCCAGTTGGAGCCGCTCGCCGGGCGGGCGCGATAGCCCGGAATGGGCCGGTCCGACACGGGGATCATGACGTCCCCGGCCACCAGCCCGTTCGTATCCGTCGTAACGATGGTCTGGGCCATCACCGGCCCGGCGGCGAGCGTGTAGCCGGCCGCCACGCCGGCGCCCGCGCCACCGAGAAAGCCGCGCCGGCCCGGACGCTCGAAGGGGGAGGGCGAGATCATCTCGTCTGCGGACGGCAGATCGGCATGCTTGTTCATGGGGACGGATCCTTCCGATGGCGACACGTCTTCGCTGGTCGAGGGCCGGAGGTTAGCAGCCCTCAGCGGATCGGCGGCACATACATCAGCCCGCCATGGTTCCACAGGTTATTCACCCCGCGCTGCAGTCCGATCGGCGTGTTGGGCCCCAGGTTCCGCTCGTAGATCTCGCCGTAATTCCCGAGCGCCTTGATGATGTTGTAGGCCCAGCGCCGATCCAGCCCCATCGCCGGCCCGTGATCGCCGGACTGGCCGAGCAGGCGCCGGATCGAGGGGTTCTGGCTGTTCAGCATCTCGTCCACATTGGCCTGGGTGATGCCCAGCTCCTCCGCCTCGACCAGCGCGTAGAAGGACCAGCGCACGATATCGAGCCACTGGTCGTCGCCGTGGCGCACGGCCAGCGCCAGCGGCTCCTTGCTGATGCGCTCCTCCAGCACGATGTGGTCGGCCGGGTTCGCGAGCGCGCTGCGGATGGCGGCCAGCTGGCTGGCGTCGGTCGAATAGCTGTCGCAACGGCCGGAGGCATAGGCGTTACGGGCCTCGTCGGCGCGCTCGAAGATCACGGGACGGTAGTGGACATTGTTGGCGCGCGCCCAGTCGGAGAGGTTCAGCTCGCTGGTCGAGCCGGAGGTGGAGCAGATCGCCGCCCCGTCCAGCTCGCGCGGATTCGTGATGTTGAGCGAGCGGCGCACAAGGAAGGACTGGCCGTCGTAGAAGTTGACGGCGGCGAAGTTCAGCGCGTTCGCGGTGTCGCGCGAATGCGTCCAGGTGAAGGTGGCGGTGACGATGTCCACCGCGCCGGTCTGCACGACCGTCGGCCGCTGACCGCCGGCGACGGGCACGAAGCGCGTGCGACTGGCATCGCCGAAGACGGCGGCGGCCACGGCCCGGCAGGAATCCGGATCCAGCCCGCGATAGATGCCCTGGGTGTCGGGTGCGCCGAAGCCGGGCGTGCCCACGCCGACCGCGCAATCCACGGTGCCCTTGGCACGGACGGCGGTGAGGGTGGGCCCGGCGGCCACCTGAGCGTCGGCGAGGCCGGGCAGGAGAAGTCCGGCGATGAGAAGAAAATGTTTGCGCATCCTGGCGGCCCCCGAGGCTTTGTTGGGGTGCAGGGTGCGGAATTCCGACGTGGTGTGCCAGTCCCCGCCGGCGTTATTCCGCCGCCGCGGCGAGGCTCCCGGGCGGCTCGTAGGCGCGGATCGGCGGAAGGTTGCCGTCGAACCGCTCGACCTCGACCGAGGTGAGCTGGCCCGTGCAGCCCTGGGCGAGGCGGGAGGTGCCGACGTCGCGCGTGAGCACGTTCGGGTTGCCGTGGACGCAGAGGGGGGTGTCGGCGGAGGCGTCGTCGGGGTCGTACCAGGCGCCCGTGGGCAGGTTCACGATGCCCGGCGCCACGTCCCCGGTGAGCTTCGCGGTGGCGAGGCAGGCGCCACGCACGTTGAAGAGCCGCACGATATCGCCATCCGCGATGCCGCGCGGCGCCGCATCGGCCGGGTTCATGCGCACGACCTCGCGGCCGCGGCGCTTGGCGCCCTGGCTGGTCGCGCCAAAGTCGAGCTGGCTGTGCAGCTTCGTCGCCGGCTGGTTGGCGACGAGGCGAAGCGGGGCCCCGGCGTGGGGGACGTCCACGGGCTCGAACCACGCGGGATGGCCCAGGCAATCGGGATAGTCGAAGCCGGCGATGGTCGGCGAGAAGACCTGGATGCGGCCGGATTCGGTATGGAGCGCGTTGGCCTCCGGGTCCTCGCGGAAGGCGCGGAGCATGCCGCCGTCATCGGGTGCGAAGGGAATTTCCAGCGGGCCTTCGCGCCAGAGCGTCTCGAAGTCGGGCGCGGGCTGCCCGAGCTTCGCCAGCGCCGCGCGCGCTGGCTCGTAGAGGAAGGCGAGCCATTCGCGCACGCTGCGGCCCTCGGTATAGGCCTCGCCGCAGCCCAGTCGCTCGGCCAGCGCCGAGAAGATGGCGAAGTCGTCGCGGGCCTCGCCATAGGGCTCGGCGATGCGGTGCATGGGGATGATCAGCGGATCAGTCGGCGCGGCGCCGAGATCCTCGCGCTCCATGGTGACGGTCGCGGGGAGCACGATGTCGGCGTGGCGCGCGGTGGCGGTCCAGGCGCTGTCGTGGACGATCAGCGTGTCCACCTTCGCGAAGCCGCGGCGCAGGCGGTTGATGTCCTGGTGGTGGTGGAAGGGGTTCCCGCCGGCCCAATAGACCAGCCTGATGTCGGCATAGGCGTATTCCTTGCCGTCGTAGTCGAAGCGGCCGCCGGGGTTCAGCAGCATGTCCGTGATGCGGGCGACGGGAATGAACTCGCGCACCGAGTTCTTCCCCTGGTTCAGCGCCGCGACCGGCGTCATCACGTTGCGCCGTCCCGTATGGCCGAGCGCGCCGAGCGAATAGGTGTAGCCGCCGCCTGGCAGGCCGATCTGGCCCAGCGCCGCGGCGAGGACGAGGCCCATCCACACCGGCTGCTCGCCGAATTCGGCGCGCTGGAGCGAGTGCGCCACTGTGACGAGGCTGCGGCGCCCGGACAGGCGGTGGGCGAGGGCGGTGACCGTCTCGGCGGACAGGTCCGTGATGGCGGCGGCCCAGGCGGCATCCTTGGGCTGGCCGTCCGAGCGGCCCATCAGATAGGCCTCGAAGACCTCCCAGCCATCCGTGTACCGCTCCAGGAAGGCGACGTCGTGCAGCCCCTCGGCCACCAGCGTGTGGGTGAGGGCGAGCATCAGCGCCGTGTCGGTGTTGGGGCGGATGGGCAGCCATTCGGCGCCCGCCTCTTCCGGCAGGTCGTCGCGCAGCGGCCCGATGAGCACGAACTCCGCGCCTCGCTCCTGCGCCGCCTTCATCGAGCCGCGCTCGACATGCTGGCTGATGCCGCCGCTGGCCACCATGCTGTTCTTCAGGGCCATGCCGCCGAAGGCGAGGATGATCTCGCTGTGCTCGGCGATCGCCTCCCAGGTCACGTTGCGGCGGGAAACGCTTTCCATGGGGCCGACGATGCGCGGCAGGATCACGCCCGAGGCGCCGGCGCTGTAGGAATTCACCGAGCGCACATAGCCGCCCAGCCCGATGTTCAGGAAGCGGTGCACCTGGCTCTGCGCGTGATGGAAGCGCCCCGCGCTGGACCAGCCGTAGGACCCGCCGAAGACGGATTGCGGCCCGTGCTTCTCCTTCACGCGCCGCAGCTCGGCGGCGAGCAGGTCGAGCACCTGGT
>JAQGHZ010000539.1 GCA_028291485.1 Rubritepida sp.
TCCGGCGTGTCGTCCTCGGCGTCCGGATATCCGAGGCAGAGGTAGGCGACGAGGCTCCACCCTTCGGGCGTCTCCAGGATTTTCGCGGCCTGCTCCGCCCGCAGGATCGACACCCAGCCCACGCCGATGCCGCGCGCCCGCGCCGCGAGCCACAGCGCGAAGACCGCCCCCATGACCGAGGCACGCAAGGTGTCCGGCATGGTCGCGCGGCCGAGCCCGTGGCCGGCCTCGGTGGCCTCGTCGCAGAAGACGGCGAGATGCACCGGCGCCTCCACGAGTCCCGCGAGCTTCAGGGCCGCATAGGCCTGGGCGCGTTCCTCCGGCTGGGCGGCGAGCGCCTCGGCATTGCACGCCTCGAACTCGGCGCGGATGGCGGCCCGGCGCTCGGGCGATTCCACGGAGACGAAGCGCCAGGGTTGCGAGTTGCCGACCGAGGGCGCGAGGCAGGCGCGCTCCACCAGCGCCTCCAGCGCGCCCTCCGGCAGGGGATCGGACCGGAAGTGGCGCACGTCGCGCCGCCAGCGCAGCAGCAGGTCGAGCTGCGCCCGGAACTCCGGCGTGAAGCTTTGCTGAGTGGGCCGATTCACCGGCTGTCTGGAGAGCGGCGCCCGGATCGGACCACTACAGCCATCCCTTGCGCTTGAAGTACCAGACCGGCACCACCGCGGTCGCGATCATCAGGATCAGCGCCAGCGGATAGCCGGCCGTCCATTCCAGCTCCGGCATGTGCTGGAAGTTCATGCCGTAGATGCTGGCGATCAGCGTGGGCGGCATCAGCGCGACGCTCACCACGGTGAAGGTCTTGATGATGTTCGTCTGCTCGATGTTGATGATGCCGAGCACCGCGTCCAGCAGGAAGGTCGCCTTGTTGTTGAGGAAGTTGGCGTGCTCGACCAGCGACCGCACGTCCCGCACCAGGGTCTTGATGCTGCCCTGGTTCTCCTTGCGGATCGCCATCCCCTTCTCCGCGCCGACGAAGGTCAGGATGCGGTTCAGCCCGAGCAGCGTCTCCGAGGCGCGTGTCGTCACCTCGCCGACCTGGCCCAGCGTCAACAGCACTTCCTTCAGGTCGTTCTGGCCGAGGGTGGGCTCGCCCGGCTTGCCGCGGCGGAAGGCGCCCTGGCTCGCGCGGTCCATGTCGGCGCCGATGCGCTCCAGGATATCGGCGAGGCGGTCCACGATCTGCTCGAAGAGGTGCAGCATCACCGCGTCGCCGCTGGTCAGCAGCGCCGGCGACTTCGCGCAGCGGGCCGCGAAGACCGGAAAGGCCTTGGGCGTCGCATAGCGCACCGTGACCAGCGAATTGCCCGCCAGCACGAAGGAGATCGGCGTGGAGCTGAACTCGCCCGTGTCGACGCCGTAGAGGAAGTTGGCGGTGAGGACGAGCGTGTCCTCCTCGCGGTAGAGGCGCGAGGAGCTTTCGATCTCCTGCATCTCCTCGCGCGTCGGGACCTCGATGTGCAGCGCGTCCTGCACCGCGTGCTCCTCCTCGCGGGAGGGCTGCATCAGGTCGATCCAGACGGCGCGGCGCAGCGCCTCGGGCTCGCGCACGCCCTCGCGCATGGCGAGATGGCCGTTCTCGACGGTATAGGTCGTCAGCATGTGCGGCGGCTCTCCGCGGTGGCGGTGAATTCGGTTCTAGCTTCGCAACGAAGCCTTGTCACGCCGACAGCAGCGAGGTCACGTCCTGGAAATCGGCGGCTTCGGGATGGCGCCCCGAGGCCTTGGTCCCGTCCTCGGCACGGACGAGCTGGCAGGTGGCGAGGCCGGCCTCGCGGGCGGCGTCCAGCTCCTCGGCGACATCCGAGAGGAACAGGATGTTTCCCGGATCCACGCCCCAGGCCCGGGCGATGTTCGCGTAGCTCGCGACCTCGCGCTTCATGCCCATGCGGGTGTCGAAGAAGCCTTCGAAGAGCGGCTCCAGGTCGCCCGCCTCGGAGTGGCGCACCAGCAGCCGCTGCGCCTCCTCGCTACCGGAGGAGTAGATGGCCAGGTGCAGCCCCCATGCGTGCCAGTCGCGCAGCGCGCCGACGACATCGGGCCAGAGGTGCCCATGCAGGTCGCCGGCCTTGTAGCCCTCGCGCCAGATCAGCCCCTGCAGGGCCTTCAGCGGCGTGACCTTGGCGTCGGCGGCCATCCACGCGCGGAGCTGCGCGAGCTTGTCCTCGCCCGGCACCTCGGCCAGTGCCGCCGCCACCTCCGCCTCGCCGCCATGCCGCGCCAGGAAACCCTCCAGCGCGGAGGCCGCGTAGGGGAAGAGGCTGCGGTGAACGAAGGCGATGGCGGTGGTGGTCCCCTCGATGTCCGTCAGGACATGCGTGATCCCACCGCTCACGCTAACCGACGACGACAGGGAATTTGGCGGCGATGTCCGTGCCGGTGTAGTGCGGCGTCCAGCCCGTGGTGTCGGTGAAGATGCGCAGCGCCGTGACGTGCGGGATCTCGCCGGCGTCGAACCAGTGCTTCGTGTTGGCGGGCACGGAGATCAGGTCGCCCTTCGTGCAATGCGCGTCGAAGACCTTGCCGTCCACATGCATGACGAAATTGCCCGCGCCCTCATGGAAGAAGCGGACCTCGTCCTCCGTGTGGATGTGCTCCGACAGGAACTTTTGCCGAATGGCATCCCTCTGCGGATTGTCCGCGGTGAGGCGGATGACGTCGGCCGTGCCGGCCTTCGTTTCCTTCAGGAACTCGTCGAGATGCGGCTTGTACGCCGCCAGCACCACGTCGGCCTCGGCCCCTTCGGGCAGCGGCGCCACGGGCCATCGCTCGAAGCGCACGCCGATGGGCTTGAGCGCCTCGGCGATGTCAGCGAGCTCCTCCGTGCGGAGGAGCTCCTTCTGCGTGGCGGCATCCCAGATGGTCAGGCGGCTCATGGGCGCAGTCTCCGTGTCTCCAGCTCGCAGGCGAGCATGAATTCCAACGCCTCCAGGCGCATCAGCGCGCCCGGCATGTCATCGGCCCAGACATATAGTCCGTGGCCACGGATAAGGTAGCCCGGCGGCGCATCGGGG
>JAQGHZ010000573.1 GCA_028291485.1 Rubritepida sp.
ACGGTGGCCGCGACCGCCTCGGCCGTCGGCAGCAGCGGCTCCGCGCCTGCGCGCGCCTCTGCCAGCACCGCGCGGATCGCCGCCGTGACCTCGGCGCGACCATGGCGCGCCATCGCCGCCTCCGACACGCCGAGCACCCGGTCTACCGAAGGCAGGCCGCGCAGATCGGCTCTGTCGGCCACGGTCAGTAGCCGATCAGGAAGGGATCGAAGCCGGCGCGGCGGTACTCCGTTCCCTGCATCAGCAGGTCGAGGCCGAGGCTCGCCACATCGTCCGCGATGCATTCCAGCGAGGGATTCTTGTTCTGATAGAGGATCTTCACCCAGCTGCGGCAGGTGTCGCAGGTCTCGGCCTTGATGACCGCGTCCTCCTCGCCCTCGGCGGATTTGTAGCCGACGCCCTTGGTCGAGCCGCAGGCCAGGCACTTGATGCGCACCTCGTTCCACAGCGTGCCGCAGAACGCGCAGCAGGCGTAGCGCGAGTTCTCCGTGCCCAGCCGCCCCGACACCACGGAGCCGGCCGGCGGCCCGCCGCAGACAGGGCACAGCCCGGTCTCGACCGAGACCAGCCGCTCGGCATCCAGCGTCGAGGCCAGCCGCGCCGCATGCACCTGCATCGCCGCCGAGAGGAAGAGATGCGGCGGCAGCGCGTCGAAGGGGATGGCATCGGCGAGCACGTTGCCGATCATCTCGTCGAGGATCTCGGGCGGCGCGCGATGCAGCATCTCCAGCGCCTCGGCGGCCTGGGCCGGCTTCTCCAGCGGAAGCACGGCCTCGAGAAATCGGGAAATGATGTCGCGCAGCTCGGGTGATGTCTGCAGCAGCTTGCGGTCGAGCGGCGGCATGCTGCCGGTGCGGGCGCGCTCGACCTGCTCGGGCGGGATTGGCGTGGGCGGCGGCAGGGTGGCCGCCAGCTCCGCCTGCACGGTGCAGATCCCCGACAGGAAGCGCAGATAGGGCGCGAGCTCGCCGCTCTCCGCCAGCTCCGCAAAGCGATGGGCGCGGGCCAGAAGCATCCCCGCCGGATCGGGCAGGATGGCGAAAGGTGCCTTGATCATGCGCCCGATCATCGAGGGATCGGGCTGAATTCCAGACGTACCGGACATGGAACCTCGGTGGGCCGGACCGGCCACGCGTGAGAGTGCAGCTATTCGGCGGGGTCGACCTTACGCCGTCCGGCGAGCTGGCGCAGCCATTTCCGGTGGTGCCGCCAGGCCCAGCCGCCGGTGACCGTGCCCCGCGTCATCGCCCGCAGCGTCCCGCGCGTCCAGATGCCCGCATAGACGTGCAGGATGAACATGCAGATGATCAGCACCGCCGCGATGGCATGCGTCAGCACGGCGATGCGGCGGATCAGGATCGACGTGGCCTCGCCGAAATACTGGTCCCAGATCAGGAGGCCGCTGGCGATCAGCACCAGGATCAGCCCGGTCATGCCCCAGAAGATGAATTTCTGGCCCGCGTTGTATTTGCCGAGCTCGGGCAGGTTTTCCTCGTGGCCGCCGACGACGTCCTTGATCCGCGTCAGCCAAATCCAGTCCGTCCGCTCCGGCAGGTTCGCCTTCCAGAGCTGGAAGAAGAAGATGAAGAAGCTGAAGAACAGGATCACGCCGATCCAGGGATGGAAGGTGCGCGTGTTCTGCCCGCCGCCGAACAGCCCGGTGAGGAAGAACAGCTCCGGCGTGAACAGCGCCATGCCCGAGAGCAGCAGCAGGATCAGGCTCGACGCCGTGATCCAGTGGTTGAGCCGCTGCAACGGCCCGTAGCGGTTCACCGTGACGGGCGGGCCCGGATGGACGGCGTCGCCCGGCTGGGCACTGCCGGCGGGAATGACGTCCTGACTCATCCAGCCCTCGTTTCAGGAGCGGGCTCTTCAGGCGGCGGCGGCACGGGCCGGCCCTCGACCAGCTTCTCGGCATTCTCCTCGTCCTCGCGGGCGACGCGGTTCGCCCGGCCGAAGATGCCGTGCACGATGCTGCCCACCGCCGCGAAGCCCATCACGGCAAGGCCGACATACTTCGTCATGCCCTTCCAGGTCTCGACCAGCGGCGAGATGCGCGGGTTGTCCGGCAGGTCCGAGTAGATGTTCGGCTTGTCCGCGTGGTGCAGCACGTACATCACATGCGTGCCGCCGACGCCCGGCGGATCGTATAGGCCCGCATTGGCGAAGCCGCGCGACTTGAGGTCCGTGATGCGCTCCGCCGCGTGCTTCTTCATGTCCTCCTTCGTGCCGAAGACGATGGCCTGGGTCGGGCAGGCCTTGGCGCAGGCCGGGCCCTGGCCGACGGCCACGCGGTCGGAGCAGAGGGTGCATTTATAGGCGCGGTGGTCGGTCTGCGAGATGCGCGGGATGTTGAAGGGGCAGCCCTTCACGCAGTAGCCGCAGCCGATGCAGTTCTCGTGGATGAAGTCCACGATGCCGTTGGTGTACTGCACGATCGCGCCGGGCGCCGGGCAGGCCTTGAGGCAGCCGGGATCGGCGCAGTGCATGCAGCCATCCTTGCGGATCAGCCATTCCAGGTTGCTCGTCTCCGGGTTCACCCACTCCGTGAACCGCATGAGCGTATACATCTGGTCCGTGAGGTCGTGCGGGTTCTCGTAGACGCCCACGTTCACGCCCACGCCGGGGTCGGTGTCGTTCCACTCGATGCAGGCCGACTGGCAGGCCTTGCAGCCGATGCACTTGGACACGTCGATCAGCTTCGCGACCGGCGTGAGCTGGCGCGTCGGCACCGGCTCGCTGCGCGTCGCCGAGCGCCGCATCATGTCCTGCTCGCCGAAATTGGCGGCGAGCGCCCGCACCGGCGGGTTGCTCACCGCGGTGCGGGGCTGTTCGGCCATGGTCCCGCTCATGACACGACTCCCGGTGGCGTGGTGGGCTCGATGTTGACGAGGAACGCCTTGTAGCCTGGCGTCTCGATATTGGCCTCGCCGACGAAGGGCGAGAGCGAGTTCGGGCCGAAGCCCTTCTTCGCCGCGCCCATGAAGCCCCAGTGCAGCGGGATGCCCACCACGTGGACGACGCGCCCGCCGTCGCAATGCAACGGCTGGATGCGGCGCGTGACGACCGCCTTGGCCTTTACCGAGCCGCGCTTCGACCAGACACGCACCCAGCCCCCCTCAGTGATGCCCCGCATCGCCGCGAGCTCATGCGAGATCTCCACGAAGAACTCGGGCTGCAACGCGGCGTTCACCCGGTTGTGCTTCGTCCAGAAGTGGAAGTGCTCCGTCAGCCGGTACGAGGTCGCCGCGAAGGGGAACTCGTCCGAATTGCCGAAGCGCGCCACGTCGCTCTGGAAGATGCGCGCCACGGGATTGCCGCGCATCCGGGGCGCCAGGACGTTGGGCACCGGGGATTCGAAGGGCTCCATATGCGCGGGGAACGGCCCGTCCCGCATCATGCCCCGGGCGAAGAGCCGCGAGGTGCCCTCCTGGTTCATGATGAAGGGCATGACGTCCCCGGGTTTCGCATTGGGCGCGATGTCCGGCACGTCGTAGCCGGTCCACTGCGTCCCGTTCCATTCGAGGAGCTTGCGGCTGGGATCCCAGGGCCTGCCCTGCAGATCGGCCGAGGCGCGGTTGTACAGTGTCCGCCGGTTGAGCGGCCAGGCGAAGGTCCAGTTGAGGTAGGTGCCCGTCCCGTCGGGATCCTCGGTGCCGCGGCGGGCCATGTTGTTGCCCGCCTCGTTGAAGCAGCCGGAATAGATCCAGCAGCCGCACATGGTCGAGCCGTCGTCGCGCAGTTGCGAGAAGTTCACGACCTGCTTGCCGGCCTGGAGCAGCACCTTGGAGGGATCTGCCGGGTCGGCGAGGTCCACGAGCGCGCGCCCGTTGATCTCCTTCGCCAGTTCCTCCGCCGTCGGCTCGTCCGGATCGGCGTACTCCCAGGAGAGGTTCAGGACCGGGTCGGGGAACGCCCCGCCCTCCCTCCGGTACAGCTCCCGCATGCGCAGGAAGATCTGCGCGGTGATCCAGTTGTCGTGCTTGGCCTCGCCCGGGGGCGAGCCGCCCGGCCAGTGCCACTGCAGCCACCGCCCGGAATTGGTGAGCGAGCCCTCCTCCTCGGCGAAGCAGGTGCTGGGGAGCTGGAACACCTCGGTCCGGATCGCGGCCGGGTTCACATCGTTGAACTCGCCGTGATTCTCCCAGAACCGCGAGGTCTCGGTATCGAGCGGGTCCATCGTGACGAGGAACTTCAGCTTCGAGAGCGCGGAAGTGATCTTGTTGCGGTCCGGAAAGGCCAGTAGCGGGTTGAAGCCCTGGCAGAGATAGCCGTTGACCCGCCCCTGGTTCATCAGCTCGAACATGCGCAGCACGTCGTAGGACGGCACGTCGAGCTTGGGGATGTAGTCGTAGGCCCAGTCGTTCTCGGCGCGCGCGGCGTCGCCCCACATCGCCTTCTGGAAGCTCACCATGAACTTCGAGTAGTTCTGCCAATAGCTCGTCTGGCCCGGCCGCAGCGGCTTGAACTGGCGGGTGCTCATGTAGGTCGCGTAGTCGGCCTCCGCCTCCGTCGGCATGTTCAGATAGCCGGTGAGCAGGTGCGACATCAGGCCCAGATCGGTCAGGCCCTGGATGTTCGAATGCCCGCGCAGGGCGTTCATGCCGCCGCCGCGCACGCCGATATTGCCCAGGATGAGCTGGAGCATCGCCATGGCGCGGATGTTCTGCGCGCCGTGAGAATGCTGGGTCCAGCCGAGCGCGTACATCGACGTCATGGTCTTGGTCGGCGTCGAGCACTCGGAGATCATCTGCGCGACCTTCAGGAACTTGTCCTGGGGCGTGCCGCAGATGCGTTGCACCATCTCGGGCGTATAGACCGAGACGTGCTGCTTCAGCAGGTTCCAGACGCAGCGCGGATGCTGCAGCGTCGGGTCCACCTGCGCGAAACCGTCCTCGCCGATGACGTAGTCCCAGCTCGACTTGTCGTAGTCGCGCTTCTCCTCGTCATAGCCCGTGAACAGGCCGTCGCTGTAGCCGAAGCCGTCCTTCACGATGAAGGAGGCGTTGGTGTAGGCCTTCGTGTACTCCCACTGCACGCGGTCGTTCTGGATGCAGTAGTTCATCACGCCGAGCAGGAAGGCGATGTCCGTCCCCTGGCGGATGGGCGCGTACATATCCGACACGGAGGCCGTACGGGTGTAGCGCGGGTCCACGACAATCAGCTTCGCGCCGCGGTTGGCCTTGGCCTCCGTGACCCATTTGAAGCCGCAAGGATGGGCCTCCGCCGCATTGCCGCCCATGACGACAACGAGATCGGTGTTCCTGATATCCGTCCAGGAATTCGTCATCGCACCACGACCAAAACTCGGGCCCAAACTGGACACCGTGGGGCCGTGTCAGACGCGCGCCTGGTTGTCGAAGCCTACGATACCGAGCCCCTTGGCGACCTTGAAGGTGCACCAGGCGGTCTCGTTGGTGGTGGCGGAGGCGGCCAGCATGCCGGTCGTCGTCCAGCGGTTGACCGGGACGCCCTGCTGGTTGCGCGCGAGGAAGTTCGCGTCTCGGTCGTCCTTCATCAGGCGCGCGATGCGGTCGAGCGCCTGATCCCAGGAGATCCGCTCGAACCGGTCGGATCCGGGACGGCGCACCATCGGGTATTGCAGCCGGGTCGGCGCGTGGACGAAGTCCTTCAGGGCCGCGCCCTTGGGGCAGAGCGTGCCCAGGTTTGTCGGGTGGTCGACGTCGCCCTCGATATGCGTGATCTCGGCCTGCTCGCCCTTCCGCAAGTCACCCCGCGAGTAGAGGATGACGCCGCAGGCGACCGAACAATAGGGACAGGTGTTGCGCGTCTCGGTGGTGTTCACGAGCTTGTAGGGCCGGACATGCGCGGCAACCGCCGCATCTGCCTCGCCAAAACCCATTGCCGTCACCGACGTCGCCGCAACGCCCACGCCAGCAACCTTCAGCAGGCCACGGCGCGAGAGTTCCATATTCATGTGGGCCTCCCAATCCTAAGGAGTTGAACACTTAGCAGAGCCCTCGGATTCGGGTGGAGTCAAGGAGAAAACATCCGACCGACCGGTACGTTATTCTTTTTCGTTTACAGCGATTTATGAATTGAATTACAGCACTTTAGGAACGTTCCGGCGCTGCATTGCAGCACCCATATTAACGATGGTTCAGCCCACCCGTTGGAGGGCCGCTCCGTGACGTCTCAGCCATTCGGTGGCGGCATGGCGATGCGGCGTCCGCGCCTCCACATGCGCCCAGAACCGGTCGGAATGGTTCATCTCGCGCAGATGCGCGACCTCGTGCGCCACCACGTAATCCAGCACCCAGTCCGGCGCGAGGACGAGCCGCCAGGAAAAGGCGAGGGTGCGGTCCGGCGCGCAGCTCCCCCAGCGGCTGCGCGTGTCCTTCAGACGAATGGCGCGCGGCACGACGCCCAGCGCCTCGGCATGAGGCCTGGCCGCGATGCCGATGCGCCGCAGCGCCTCGGCGCGGAGGAAGTCCTTCACGCGGCGGGCGACGAAAGCCACCTCGCCGGTCACGACCAGCGCGCCATCCTCGAGGAAGGCGGCGCCGCGGCGGGCCGGCTCATGGCGGATCACGTGATCGGCGCCGCCGACCGGCACCGAGGCGCCCGGCTCGAAGGGCCGTTCCGGCGCGAGGGCCGCGAGGCGCTGCATCACCCAGCCGGCGTGCTCGGACAGCAGGGCAAGCCCGTGCCGGCGGCCGACGCGGTTGGGCAGCGTCACCACGACGGCGCCTTCCAGGGGGTCGATGCGCAGCGACACGCGCCGTGCCCGGGTCGAACGCTTCCAGACCACCGGGCAGGGCTCCGGCGGCAGGAGCGGGTCGCGCCTGAGGGCGATGGTCTCGGAGTCGGGGAGCAGCATGGATCGTCAGAATGTGGGAAAGCCGCGTGAGGGTTCAACAGTTGACATCATGGGGCGGTCCGGCACGACTGGCGGACAATGAACATCGCCCGGACCCTGCCGAGTCTTCTGGTCCTGGGCAGCATCTGGGGCCTCACCCCCTCCCTCGCGAAGCTGGCCATGGCGGCCGGCGTGCCCGGCCTGGGCTTCGGCTTCTGGGCCGCGCTGGGCTCCGCCTCGCTGCTGGCGCTGGTCTGCCTGGTGAAGCGGATCCCCATCCCGCTGGACCGCGGCCATCTGCGCTACTATGCGGGCGCCGGTCTCACCGGCTTCGCCCTGGCGAATTTCGTCGCCTATACGGCGCTGCCCCATATCCCGGCCGGCTTCTTCGCGCTGCTCATGCCGCTCGTGCCGATGCTGACGGTGACCGGCGCGGCGCTCCTCGGGCAGGAGCGGCTGAACCTTCGCAGCGTCGGCGGCACGGCCCTGGGCTTCGCCGGCGTGGCGCTGGCCATGGCGCCGGGGGCGGCGCTGCCCGATCCCTCGCTGATCGGCTGGGCGCTCTTCGCCGCGCTCTGCCCGGCCTGCTATGCCGCCTCGAACCTGATCGGCGTGCAATGGGCGCCGCGCGGCACCCAGCCGCTGGCGGCCGCGGCCGGCACGCTCGCCGCGGCCGCCGTCTTCATGGCAGTGCTGGGCCTGGCCCTGGGGCAGTTCCACATCCCGGGCGAGGCCGAGCCGTTGGGGGAGGCGCTGCTGCCCATGCAGTCGGCGATGACCGCGGTCGCCTACCTCGTCTACTTCGGGCTGTTGGTGCGGGCGGGCAGCGTCATCACCAGCCAGTCGGGCTATATCGTCACCATCATGGGGGTGGTCTGGGGCGCGATCGTCTTCGGCGAGCGGATGGGGCCCCTCACCCTGCCCGCGGCCGCGCTGGTCTTTGGCGGTCTCTGGCTCGTCACCCATCGTCGCGCGCCCCTGGGGCGCTGATTTCGATCATTCCCATCCATGATTGGCTTCGCGGAGGGCCGCGGTGGCATGTTCCGGCCATGGACACGAACCTCCCCGCCTATCGCGCCCCGGCCGAGACCCGCATCGGCCATGTCCACCTCAAGGTCGCGGACATCCCGCGCGCGCTGGACTTCTGGCACGGCGTGCTCGGGCTGGACGTGATGATCCAGGGGCCGAGCGTCGCCTTCCTCTCGGCGGGCGGCTACCACCATCACATCGCGCTCAACACCTGGGAGAGCCTGGGCGGCTCGCCGCCGCCGGCGGGCCATACCGGGCTGTACCACGTGGCGATGCTCTATCCGGACCGGGCCTCGCTGGCCGCCGTGCTGAAGCGCGTGCGGGAGGCCGGGATCACGCTCGAAGGCGCGTCGGATCATGGGGTCAGCGAGGCGCTCTACCTGCGCGATCCCGACGGCAACGGCGTCGAGCTGTACCGCGACCGCCCGCGCGAGGAATGGCCGAAGGACGAGCAAGGGAAAATGACCATGTTCACGCGGCGGCTCGACCTAGCCGCGTTGCTCGCCGAGGCGTGAAGCACATCCATAACGAGAATTGCCCCATTTTGGTTATCCAACTAGGATGGCCTATCCGAGGAGGGCACCATGGCGAATGTATCGGTGGGCGAACACTGGGAGCAGTTCGCCGCGAAGATGGTGAAGAGCGGCCGCTACACCACGGTCAGCGAGGTCTATCGCGACGGCTTGCGGCTTGTGGAGGAGCGCGAGGCGAAGCTCGCCGAATTGCGCGACAAGCTCGAAGCCTCCATCGCCCGGGGCGGCCAGAACAGCGAGACCGATGTGATGCGGGCGCTGGATGCCAAGGCTGCGGAGTTGGGCAAGGCCCACGCCTGAGTGCGCCGGCTGCTCGACGCGGCGCTGGAAGACCTGTTGGACATCCAGACTCATCTCACCCGCGAAAGCACAAGTGCCGTCCTTGGCCGTGGCTTCGCGCAGACACTTTATCGTCAATGCGTGAAGCTGGCGTCAATGCCGGGCATGCTGGGGCGCCCTCGGCCGGAGCTGCGGCGCGACTTCCGCAGCTTTGCCTTCAAGGGTTACGTGATCTTCTTCCGCTATGAGGCCGACACGCTCGAGGTGGTGAACATCCTCGAAGGCCATCGCGATATCGTCGCCCATTTCCAGGACGACGATATCTGATCACCCCGCGAAGGGATCCTTCAGCGCGATCGTGTCGTCGCGGTCCGGCGAGGTGCTAAGCATCATCACCGGCGCCCCCACCAGCTCCTCGATGCGGCGCACATACTTCACCGCCTGCGCCGGCAGCTCCGCATAGCTGCGCGCGCCGAAGGTGGAGCCGGACCAGCCCTCCATCACCTCGAAGATCGGTTCGGCCTTGGCCTGGGCCTTCATCGCCGAGGGCAGGTGCTTCAGCACAGCCCCGTCCACGTGGTAGCCCACGCAGATCTTAAGCTCCTTCAGCCCGTCCAGCACGTCGAGCTTGGTGAGCACCAGCCCGTTCACGCCGCCGATCTTCACCGCCTGGCGCACCATC
>JAQGHZ010000583.1 GCA_028291485.1 Rubritepida sp.
AGGTGGGCGACGCTCCTCTAGAAGGAGCGCATCTCGCTCGCGCCAGCTTCGCAATCGCATCTGCTGTTGCGACTCATTTCGGCACTCGCCAGCACCGGCCGCGTCGCCTCCGCCTCATAACGAATGCAAATGACGAGCGCAGCAATCCTCTTGTACGTGACAGGCGCACTTACGACGTTGCGAGCCCTGAAGAGAAAGGCCTTTTGCAATGGAGTATGAGCGCTCTGCTCTAAGGAGGACCAAGGTGAGTACGCAGATTTCCCAGACCGGCAGCATGCTCGAGGCGCAGCTGAGGGAACACATTGAACTCCGGGCAGCCGGGATGCCCCAGAATTACCGAAGGGAGGTCGTCTTCGACGTTCTGGCTGAAATGACGCCGCCCGGCTGGCGATATCAGGTGCTGAACAGGCCAGGCGGTGCCGTCGACTTCATGCTGTTGCCGGCTTACCTGGACCGGTAGCGACCTCTATCCACCCGGCTGGCCATCCTAAGTAGCGCGGGGATCTGAGGCGGGTTTGCGGGTTCCATCTTGGGGACTCTTGAAGTGATCGACGATGCGGCATTGGCGCACACTCAAATATCCCAACCGACCTGCACGCCTCGCCAAAAAGGGAAAGATGGATTTTGCCCGGCTTCTACCCCTGAGACTCCTCGTAGCCACCACACGACCTCAGCGGCTTCTAATGAGCGCGGGGACACGCCTGGACGGGCCGACAGCTGGGACCGTAGCTCCTGCCTTGAACGGACGTTGGAAAGATCCCCGTCTGATCGGGCATCCACCACGAAGTCGGTCTGCGGCGAATCCGAGAACCTGCGGGTCTCCAGGTATTCCTTAAGGACACTATCCATGTCCTCAGGATTATTGAATGCAACGGCCGGCGCTGGAAGGATCTGAATTACGTCGAGCACACGTCCGTCCGCCTGCCGAAAACCGCCGCGGCGTGCAAGTCGCCGGAATTCGGGGTTGCTGGAGGGAAGAGGAAAACCCCGGTCGCATTCGCGCCCATTGGCGGGGCTACGCTGCTGCGAAAGGAGCAATGAGTGGCTGATGAGATAGCCGAGTTCAGTGTGACGCAACGAGATGCCGATGGTTCACCAGGTTGTAGGAATGACGATGGCCAAGATGGCCTGCCGTGGATCGCGCGCGCGCCGGGCGCGCCCTATTTCGTCACCGCGGGCGGCGAGGCCTGGACGCCGATCGGCCAGAATGACGCGATCGACTGGCCAGAACTTGCGGGCCTGTTCCGCCGCCGAGACCTTCCGGCGGTGGAACGCCATCTGCGCTATCTGCGCGATCATGGCGTGACCTGCCTGCGGCTGATGCTGGAATATGCGCAGCGCCGCCACCGCTATCTGGAACGGCCGGTCGGCCGCTTCGTGCCGGCCATGGTCCAGCTCTGGGACGATCTCTTCGCGCTTTGTGGCAAGGTCGGGATGCGCGTCCTGCTGACGCCTTACGACACCTTCTTTACCTGGACCCGGTGGCAGCACCATCCCTACAACGCCGCCAATGGTGGCCCCTGCGACGCGCGTGAGCGCCTGCTGATCTGCCCGGCCACGCGAAAGGCGGTGAAGGCACGCCTGGCCTTCGCGACCGAACGCTGGGGCGGCAGCGGCGTGATCTTCGCCTGGGATCTTTGGAACGAGATGCACCCCGCCCAGGCCGGCAACCAGCCCGATGCCTTCGCGGAGTTTATTGGGGATGTCGGCCCCTTCCTGCGCAAGCTCGAGATGAGGCTGCATGGCCGGGCGCATCTGCAATGCGTCTCGGTCTTCGGACCGGAGCTGATCTGGAAGCCCTGGACGGTCGATCCGATCTTTCGCCACCCTAGCCTGGATTTCGCCAATAGCCATTTTTACGAGGAAGGGACGATCGACGATCCGCGTGACACGGCGGCGCCCGCCATCGCCGTGGGGCGGCTGACGCAGGAGGCGCTGCGCGAGATCACCGATCAGCGCCCCTTCTTCGATTCCGAGCATGGGCCGATCCACACCTTCAAGGACCACCACCTCACATTGCCCGAGGCTTTCGACGACGAGTACTTCCGCCATATCCAGTGGGCGCATATGGCCTCCGGCGGTGCCGGCGGTGGCATGCGCTGGCCGAACCGCTATCCGCACGTGCTGACCGCGGGCATGCGGCAGGCCCAGCGCGCGCTGGCCGATTTCCTGCCCCTGATCGACTGGCCACGCTTCGACCGCCGCAATCTGAACGATCAGCTCACGATCAGCGATCCGCGCCTGCGCGCTTTCGGCTGCGGCGATGCCGATCAAGCTCTCGTCTGGCTGCTGCGGCAGGAGTTGGCGCCGGCGGTGCGGCAGCTGCGTCGGGTTGCGGACCACGGCGAGATTGCCGCAACGCTGCAGTTGCCTGGGCTAGCGCCGGGCCGCTATCGCGCCATCTGCTGGAATACACGAGAAGGGCGGGAGGCCGGCCGGTTGGAGCTGACCGCGGAAGCCGATAGAATCGCCATACCGATCATCCTCGCGGGCGGCGACCTCGCGATCGCCATCGGCCGGGCCTAGCGGCGGCATGCTGGTGGGCAGCGACGATTTCCGAGCTTCTGACGGCGAACGATCCGCAGATCGAAGCCGCTGGCGCCGCACGCCAACGGCAGTTCGCTTTACGATGAGCTAATAACAGTTACCGATGTTCTGGGCTTCCCAGCCATCGATGGGAAACGGGCCGCGTCCACCGCACGAGGTTTCTCGCCTGGCCCGGGGAAAGCTTCACATCCTGAAATTCGCGGAGCGCGGCCGGCTGAGCGATGATCTCATCAATCTGAGCCTCAACCACGGGCCCCCGTTGAGCAGAGCGGGCCGTCTCCGGCGCGATCACCTCGCAAACACGCTCCGGTGCCATATCGGGCGGCGAACGCGCCAGTTCCGGCGGGCGGCGAGCGGCCGGTTACACCGCCGGCGCCCGACGGAGTATCGCAGCGCTGCGTCAGCCCCTCCGCTCTTCGTTGTTCGGCTTCTCGTCCTTCTCCAACCGATCCCTCACCTCCCCGACCAGACCGCCGGCGGCGTCTCCGGCGGCCTTGGCAGACGTGCTCAAGGCTTCGCCCAGAGCTTCGCCGGCGCCCGAGAGGCTTCCTTCATCGAGCTGCTCCTTCACCTTGGCATAGCCCTCCGCAACGGCATCCGCCGCGCCCTGCAGATGCTCGCCTGCCACGGCGCGGACTTGCTCGGCAGTCTCACGGCCAAGCTGGCTGACCCGTTTCGTGGTGGCGTCGGCCGCCTCGCCGAGAAGCTCGTTCTCCATCTCCGTGCGCGGCAACGCCGCACCCAGCGCGGCGCCGACCACGATGCCGAGCAGCCCGATCAGCAAGGGCTGCGCCTCCACAAGCCCCGAGGCCGAGGACCAACCCCCCTTCACGGCGGAGGTCACCTGTTCTGTGGCGGAGCCAACGCTCTTGCCGAGAGAGGCCGCGGTACGCGAGGCGCTTGCGCCACTGTCCATTGCGCCGCTGGCGAGGTTCGAGCCGGCCTCTACCGCGCGCGAGGCGGTTTCGCTGACATAGGAGCCTGCGCGCGTCGCCGCGTCCCCGATCGCGCTGGCAGCCTTGCCGACCTGCTCCACCGTATCGCTCACCATCGAAGATTGTTCTCCCTCCTCGGGAGCCAGGCGTCGCGGAGGCGGTAGGCGGAGCGGATCGCGCTCGGGCGCGTCGGTGCCGGAGCCGCCGCGGGACAGCATCAACCATCCGATGCCCGCGCCGATCAGCAGGACGGGCAGCGGATTGTCTCGCACCGCGGTGCCGAGGTTGCGTGCAAAGGTCGCGCCGCCGGTCCCTCGTGCATAGTCCGAGACGCGGTCGATGACCTCGTCCACGATCTGGCTCGGTGCCAGCTTCTCGCGCAGCGCGTCGAGGGTGCCGGAGACGTCGGCCCGCGTGCGCTCCACATCGTCCTCGATGTCTGCGGGGGATCGGTCGCCTGGATCGACGGTGGTGCTGCTGCTCATGGGATCTGCTCCTTGACGACCTCGGCGTCGCGCGAAATCTGCGTCGCCGTCCGATGCGGAACGAGGGTGGCGGACTTCAACCGGCGCATCGCACCATGCAGCGCGATGTAGCCCGCCAGTGCCACCACCACGCCCACGATGAGCGCGGCGATGGTTGCGGGCAGCCCGGCGTATTCGACGAGCGCGGCGACCGCGGCCTGCAGCAGGATAACCAGGGCCGCCAGCAGCAGGATGCCGCCGACGGCCATCGCGCCAATCGCAGTGCCAACCGAGGAAACGTTCTCGCTGATCTCGGCGCGGGCGAGTTGGACCTCCTGACGCATGAGCGTCGTTGCCTGAGCGATCAGGTCGCCCAACAGGTCGGGAACGGAGCGTTGGGTGTCCTGGCTCATAGCGGCGACTCCGAGTTCTCGTCAGGAATCGTGCCGCTCTGGCCTACCGCCGTCGTGGGGCGTGGCGTCGCGGCCGGTCCGGTGGGCGATGTCGGCATCTGGCCCGGCTCGGCCTCGCCCTGGCGGTGCGCGGCGGCACCGCCGAGCGTCGCGCCCGCCATCGTCCTGGGTCGCGGTGCTTCATCCGGGTTATTCCTGGTCCAGCCCGGGGCGGTGCTGGCCGTCGGCCGAGACGATGGCGTGCCACTGCCACCCGAGGAGCTCTTCGCGAAGCGCACCAGGGCGAAGCCGGCGATGGCGGCGACACCGAAGAAAACCGTGGGCTGACGGCGGGCGAAATCGTTCACGTCCCGGAAGAGTTGACCAGCGCTCCGCTCACGCAACGCGTCGGAGATCCCGTTCAGAGAGTCCGCCGCGGCGCGTACGTGCCGGGCGATATCCGGTGAGGAACCTTCCAGATCGTCGGCCGCGTGGTGGATGGCCCGGGCGAAGCCGGAGGCGTGCTCGGCTCCTGTCGCTTTCCCCTCCTCCAGCAGATCCTCCGCCCGCCCCTGCGCCTTGCCGATCAGTTCGGCACCCTGCTCCTTGGCCTCCCCGGCCGATTTTTCCGCGGCTTCCTTCGCGGCGCCCATCGCTTCCGACGCCCGTGCCTGAACGCGGCCGGCCAGCACGCCGGCCTGCCTTCCAACGTCCTCGAGCAAGTCTTGCGAGGGTGCTGACGATTCCGATCTGTCGCTCATGGCGAACCTCCGATTGGGGCGACGAAGCTGCGGGCGCTCCATCCATCAAACCCGGCAGGCGACGATCGGTTCCGAGACTTGAAGTAGAATTTTTGAAGAGTTGTATATTTCTCCGTCATACATTGCCGACAAATCAAACTAACATTTGTACATCTCATACATTTGTTATTAATCTTTTGTTATACTGGCGATTTTCACGTCAGTTACTGCAACCTTTTTGGTCAGATCCGGTTCATTCGGTGACGATTCGCAGGGATAGCAGCAGTGACGAAATGGAGAACCGACTGGAAAGGTCTTCGCGCGGGCGCCGCGCTTTCCATCATCACGATCTGCATGGCCTGCACGCAGTCGGCCCCTGACCAATACGGTTCCGCCAGCCTGCCGCCGGATGCGGTGATCGGCGCCGGCGACCCTCTTCGGTCGTCGGTCCTCTCCACCGCCGCGGCCTTCGGATCGCCGGGCCGCCTGACGGCTGCCGCAGCCGCACGGGCCATCGCACAGATGGAGTTCCTTGCCGCTAGCCTGCCGCAGAGCCCCACACTCCGTTTCTCGCCGCCGACGCTGGGTCCGCAGCTCGATATCGCCCGTCAGGAGTGGCGCGGCGCGCTCGGGATTGCTCCCGGCGCACCGGCGCAGGCCGTCATCAATGGCCTCTATGGCGCGGGACGTGCCCTCGACGCCGGCCAGAACGACGTCGCCCTGGCCATGCTTTCAAGGGTGCCGTTCCAGCGCGGCGGCCCCGCGACCCTGGCGCAGCTCTCCGCACTGC
>JAQGHZ010000601.1 GCA_028291485.1 Rubritepida sp.
AGCGCGAGTTCATCGCGTAGAGCGTGTCGTAGATGAGGTAGGCGTGGCGGTTGGTGATGAAGGCCGTGGTCCAGACTGGATCGAGGATCTGGAGGTTGGCATGCACCACCACGCGGAGCGTGCTCGCCCGATCCTGGGTCTGGGCATGCGCCTGCGCGGGCGCGACGAGGGCCAGGGCCAGTGCGGCCATCTGAATGAGGCGCTTCATGCTGTCGTTCCTCCCTTTCTTGCGGCTTGGCGCCGGGATCACTGCGCGATGCGGAACTTCGGCAGGGTCAGCTCGTCATCGACTTTCTCGAAGACGACCTCGACCTTGGAGCCGATAGCGTTCTCACCGGGATCGCCACCGACGATGTTGCTCACCAGCAGCGGCCCTTCCTCCAGTCCTACGAGGCAGACGAGATAGGGCAGCTCGTCGCGGAAGCTGTCCCAATAGGCGCGATGGAAGCGCACCCAGGAGAGCAGCGTCCCCTTGCCCGAAACCGGCGTCCAGGTCTGGTTCTCTGAAAGGCATTTCGGGCAGACGGGCGAGCCGGGATAGTGAACGTCCGAGCAGGATTCGCACCTTTGGACGGAGAGCCTTTGGCCCCGCGCGTTCTCCCAGAATCCCCGGTTGACGTTGTCGATCTTCGGGCGTGGCTTGGCGATGGTGGTGGACATCGGCGTCTCCCTCAACCCGGCGTGTAGATGATGGAGCGCGAACAGGGCGTCGCGCCGCAGTACTGGACCACCTGCGCGTTGGGCACCTGGCGGTCGCCGCACTCGCCGCGGATCTGGCGGACGGCTTCCACGTTGAGCGCCCAGCCCTGCATATAGGAGTTGGAGAGGTGGCCGCCATCCGTGTTCGTCGGCAGCTTGCCGCCGAGCTTGAGCGCGCCGCCCTCGACGAAATGCCCCGCCTCGCCCTGCTCGCAGAAGCCGAGGCCCTCCAGGCTGAAGAGCACTGTCGGGGAAAAATTGTCGTAGCACATGAGCGCATCGACATCGGAGGGGCCGACGCCGGCCATGCCATAGGCCTGCCGGCCCACGTCGCGCATCTCGTCGTACCAGAAATTCAGGTCGAAATTGCCGATGGAGCCGGTGGTGAAGGCCTCGCGCGCGCCGATGCCCGAGATCATCACGGGCTTCTTCTTCAGGTCCCGCGCGCGCTCCTTGGTGGTGAGGATGATGCAGACCGCGCCGTCGTTGATGAGGCAATAGTCCAGCAGCCGCAGCGGCTCGGTGATGGGGCGCGCGGCCTCGTGGTCGTCGATGGTGATGGGCTGCTTCATCACCGCGTCCGGGTTCAGGCAGGCGTGGTGGCGGATGGCGACCGAGACCTCGGCGAGCTGGCGCGTGGTGGTGCCGTAGAGCGCGCGGTGGCGCTGGAACATCATGGCATGCGCGGCACCCGGGGAGGTGAAGCCCCAGGGATCCCAGACGCCCGGGCTCTCCTCGCCGCCGTAGTTCACGCGGCGCGAGCGGCCGATATTGGCGTAGATCAGCGCGGCGTAGTCGCAGAGGCCGGCATCGAGCGCGGCGGCCGCCTCGATGATGGCCATGCCGGACATGCGGCCGTGCGCCGGGAGCTGGATGGTCCAGCGCGGGTTGAGGCCGAGGATCTCGCCCATGCGGGCATAGTTCGGCACGCGGCAGACCAGCAGGCCGTCGATCTGGCCCTTGTCGATGCCGCAATCCTCGACGGCGTTGCGGAAGGCGCGCGCGCCGAGTCCGTAATCGTCGATGTCAGGGAAATTGCCGTAGGGCGTGTTGCCGACGCCGACGATCGCGACGCGGTCCTTCAGCTTGTGCCAATCATTCATGGAGCTTGCCCATGTGCCGTTTCCTCCACCAGATCGCGGTTCAACCACGATTGCGCGCCCGAAAAGAAAGCGCTTTCTTGACTCGGAGTGTAGGCATGGATTTCGGTGCCGCCTAGTGTGGAAAATATCGATACGCGGCCGTAGATCATGCTGCGTTGCGTCAAGAATGCGGGAGGAGCATGCCGATGCCGAAGGTGATCGAAGCCGACATCCGGGTCGCCCATGAGGGCCAGAACATCGTGGGCGAGATCCCGATGTGGCACCCCGTCGAGCAGGTCCTCTACTGGGTGGACACGCGCAAGCCGACGCTGCAACGCCTCAACCAGGACGGCACGGTGAGCACCTGGCTCATGCCCACGAACATCGGCTCCTACGTGTTCCGCAAGAAGGGCGGCATCATCGCCGGGCTGAAGACGGGCTTCGCCGAGGTCGATCTCGAGACAGGCGCCATTCGCCACATCCTCGACCCCGAGCCGGACATGCCGGAGAACCGCCTCAACGACGGCCGCTGCGACCGGCGAGGACGTTACTGGGTCGGCTCGCGCAATCCGGGCAACAAGGAGGCGAGCGGCTCGCTCTACCGCTTCGATCCCGACTTCACCTGCCACAGGATGGACACCGGCTTCATCGTGGCCAACGGCATGGGTTTCAGCCCGGACGACCGCACGCTGATCTTCGGCGACAGCACGGCGCAGACCTATTACCGCTACGATCTGGACCTCGATGCGGGCACGATCGCGAACCGGCAGGTCTTCCTCACCACCCACGACATGGCCGGGCGCGTGGACGGCGCCACCTTCGATTCCGAGGGCTACTACTGGGGTGCGCTGCTCGGCGACGGGTCGGTCGGCCGCTTCAATTCGGGCGGAAAGCTCGTCAGCGTCGTGAAGTTGCCGGTCTCGCATCCCACCATGTGCAATTTCGGTGGGCCGAA
>JAQGHZ010000676.1 GCA_028291485.1 Rubritepida sp.
TCTCCGGCGGCGAAGGTGCCGGGGCGGGCGCGCAGCATGAAACGGGCGTCGATCGCCCCGAAACGCAGGCCACCGGCGGAGGAGATGGCACGCTCCAGCCCCTGCGCCGCCGTCAGGCGGAGCGGCAGGGATTTGACCAGGAGTTCCGGCGGCGTGGCGTCGCCGCCATGGCGCGCCTCCTGGACCAGACCGATGGCGGCGGGGGACAGCCCGACCTTGCGCAACTGGTTCGAGAGGGAGAGGCCGCGTCCCGACAGCCGTGCGGCCAGGGCGGCGGCGTCGAGGTCAGGGCGCAGATCGAGGTGCAGGACCGCCGTGCCGTCGCGGGACAGGGCCTCGCGCAGGGGCGCGGCGAGCGCGTACACGGCGCCGCCCTCGATGCCGCTGGCGGTGACCATGGCTTCGCCGCGCAAGGTGCGCCCCTCGAAGGACAGGGCGATGCGCTTCAGCGGCTGGCCCGCGAAGCGCTCGCGGAAATGCGGCGACCAGTCGACGAGGAAACCCATATTGGCGGGCCGCAGGGGCGCCACGTCGTCGAGCCATGACGTCCAGGCCCCATCGGAGCCGAGGCGCGGCCAGGAAGCGCCGCCGAGCGCGAGCACCGTGGCATCGGCCTCGAATCGGGTCGCGCCCTCCGAGGCCTCGAAGCGCAGGGCATCGCCGTCCCAGCCCATCCAGCGATGGCGGGCGCGCAGGGTGACGCCGAGTCCGCCCAGCCGCGCCAGCCAGGCGCGCAGCAGCGGCGACGCCTTCATTGCGCGCGGGAAGACGCGGCCGCTGCTGCCGGTGAAGGTCTCCTGCCCCAGCCCTTCGCACCATTCGATCAGCGCGGAAGGCGGAAAGGCGCGGATCGCCGGCTCCAGCGCGGCGCGGGCCGGGCCGTAGCGCTCGAGAAGCGCCTCCAGCGGCTCGGAATGGGTGAGGTTCAGCCCGCCCCGCCCGGCGATGAGCAGTTTTCTCGATGGCGAGGCCATGCGGTCGAAGACCGTCACGGCGGCGCCGGCCTGGGCCAGGGTCTCGGCGGCGATGAGGCCGGCGGGGCCGGCGCCGATGATCGCGATATTCTTCATGCGCGCCTTATAGGCGCGGTCAGTGCGCCGGGTGAAAACCCCGGCCCGGAACCGCCGCCAGCAGGGATTGCGTGTAGGGATGCTCGGGCGCCTCGAAGACGCGCCCGATGGGCCCGCTCTCCACCACCTCGCCGTCCTTCATCACGGCCACCAGGTCGCAGACCTGCACCGCCACGCGCAGGTCGTGCGTGATGAGGATGATGGAGAGGCCGAGCCGCTCGCGCAGCTTCGCCAACAGCTTCAGCACCTGCGCCTGGACCGAGACGTCGAGCGCCGAGACCGGCTCGTCCGCGACCAGCACCTCGGGCTCCAGGGCCAGCGCGCGGGCGATGCCGATGCGCTGGCGCTGGCCGCCGGAGAACTCGTGCGGGTAGCGGTCGGTGGCGGCGGGATCGAGGCCGACCAGGGCGAAAAGCTCGCGCGCGCGGGCCATAGCGGTGTCGCGCGGGGTGCCGTGGATGATGGGGCCCTGCGCCACCAGCTCGCCCACGCGACGGCGGGGGTTGAGCGAGGCGTAGGGGTCCTGGAAGACCATCTGCATGCGCCTGGCGCTGGCGCGGTGCTGGGCGGGCGATTGCGTGGCGAGGTCGGTGCCGTCCAGGCGGATCGCGCCCGTGTCGGGCTTGATGAGGCGCATGATGCAGCGGGCCAGCGTGGACTTCCCGGAGCCGGACTCGCCCACGATGCCGAGCGTCCCGCCGCGCGGCAGCGCCAGCGAGACGTCGCGCACCGCGCGGGTGACGCGCTTGTTCCGTCCGAGGAAGCCGCCGGTGCGGTAGGTCTTGCTGATGCCCTCGAGCTTCAGGATCGCCTCGGCCGAGAAGGGCCGCGGCGGCGGGGCTGCCAGCGGCGGGACGGCTGATATCAGCGCCTTGGTGTAGGCATGCTGCGGGGCGTTCAGCACGGCCGCCGCCTCGCCCTCCTCGACCACCACGCCGTGCTGCATGACGGCGACGCGGTCGGCGATCTCGGCGACCACGCCGAAATCATGCGTGATGAAGAGCACGGCCGTGCCCAGACGCCGCTGAAGGTCGCGGATCAGGGAGAGGATCTGTGCCTGGGTCGTGACGTCCAGTGCCGTGGTGGGTTCGTCGGCGATGAGCACGCGCGGGCTCAGCGCCAGCGCCATGGCGATCATCGCGCGCTGGCGCTGTCCGCCCGAGAGCTCGTGCGGATAGGCGCGCAGGGCCAGGCGCGGATCGGGGATGCGGACGTCCTCCAGCAGCGCGAGCGTGCGGGCCTCGATCTCGGCCGAGGAGAGGTCCGTGTGGATGGAGAACATCTCGCCGATCTGGTCGCCGACGGGGCGCAGCGGGTTCAGCGCCGTCATCGGCTCCTGGAAGATCATGGCGATGCCGGCGCCGCGGATGGCGCGCATCTCGGCCTCGTTGGCGGCGGCCAGGTCCTTGCCCTCGAAGAGGATGCGGCCGGAGGTCAGCGCCACGTTATCAGGCAGCAGGCGCAGGATGGCGCTGGCCGTCATCGACTTGCCGGAGCCGGATTCGCCGACGACGCAGAGGATCTCGCCGGCGCGCAGCTCCAGCGTCACGTCGTCCAGCGCGTGGGGGCGGTCGGCGCCCTTGGGCAGCGCGACCGTCAGGCCCTCGATGGAGAGGATCGCGCTCACCGTCCGCGCAGCCTGGGGTTGAGGGCGTCGTTGAGCCCCTGCCCCACCAGCGAGACCGCGAGCACCGTGATCAGGATGGCCACGCCCGGGATGGCGGAGACGTACCACTGCACCCGCAGCACATCGCGGCCGAGGCCGATCAGATTGCCCCAGGAGGAGACGTTCGGATCCGACAGCCGCAGGAAGGCCAGCGCGGATTCCAGCAGGATCGCCACGGCCATGACGACGCTCGCATAGACGATCACGGGCGGCAGCGCGTTGGGCAGGATCTCGCGGAAGATGATCTGGGCGTCGCGCATGCCGAGCGTCCGGCAGGCCTCGACGAATTCGCGCGAACGCAGCGACAGGAACTCCGCCCGTGTCAGCCGTGCCGGCGCGGGCCAGGAGACCATGCCGATCGCCACCACCACCGTCGCGATCTCCGATCCGAAGACCGAGACGAGGACCAGCAGGAGCAAAAAGTTGGGGAGGGTCTGGAAGGCCTCGGTCACGCGCATCAGCACGTCGTCCACCCAGCCGCCGTAGAAGCCGGCCACCGCGCCGATCACGATGCCGATGACCACGGCGATCGACGTGGCCACCAGCCCGATCAGCAGCGCCACCCGCGCGCCATGAAAGATCTGCGCGGCGATGTCGCGGCCGGAATTGTCGGTGCCGAGCCAGAAGCGCGGATTGGCGCCCGGCCATTGCAGCGGACGGCCGGCGAGGGACAGCGGGTCATTGGGGAAGAGCCAGTCCGCCGAGACCGCCATGCCGATCACGAGCAGCAGCAGCAAAAGGCCGACCACGGCGGAAGGGCTGCGGGCGTAGTCGCGTAGGAAGCGGATCAACCGCCCGTTTCCTTGGCGATGCGAGGATCCAGCCGCGCGTAAAGCAAGTCGACGCAGAAGTTCACCAGGATCACCAGCAGCGCCGAGATGAAGACGATGCCCAGCAGCGTGTTCAGGTCGCGCTGCACCACCGCCTCATAGGCCAGCCGCCCCAGCCCCGGCAGCGAGAACACCGATTCCACCACCACGGAGCCGCCCAGCATGGTCCCCGCCTGCAGGCCGATCAGCGTCACCATCGGCAGCATGGCGTTGCGCAGCACGTGGCGGGTGATGACGCGCGTCTCGTCGAGACCCTTGGCGCGGGCGGTGCGCACGAAGTCCAGCGTCAGCACCTCCAGCATCGAGGCCCGCATGATGCGCAGGTAGATGGCGAGGAAGATCAGCCCCAGCGTCAGCGTCGGCAGCACGAAGTGCGAGGCGATGTCGAGCACGCGGTGGATGCCGGTGAAGCCCTCGCCGATGCTCTCCATCCCGCCCGCCGGCAGCCATTGCAGGTGCACCGAGAAGAGCACGATCGCCATCAGCCCGAACCAGAAGGAGGGGGTGGCGTAGAAGACCAGTCCCAGCGTCGAGATGACCGTGTCCTGCCAGCCATTCACGCGCCGCGCCGCGATCACGCCGAAGAGCAGCCCGAAGAAGAAGGCGAAGGAGAGCGAGGCCGTCATGAGGCAGAGCGTCGCCGGCAGCCGCTCCAGGATCACCGTCGCGACGGGCTTGCCGTAAATGGAGGAGAAGCCGAGGTCGAGCTGCACCAGCCGCCAGAGGTAGTTCAGCAGCCGCGCGGGCACCGAGAGATCGAGCCCGTAGAAGGCCCGTAGCTCCGCCGTCAACTGGGCATCCCCGCCGCCGCCCATCTGCGCCATCAGCGCATCCACGGTGTCGCCTGGCGCCAGCTGCAGCAGCAGGAACATCCCGACCAGGATGATCAGCAGCGAAGGGATGGAGGCGGCCAGGCGGCGGCCCGCCAGGGTTAGCATCAGGCAAGAACTTGAGGGGGCTTTGCCCCCTCAAACTCCCCCACAGGGTGAACATGTATGTTCACCAGTTTCCTGCACCTTCGATCACTCACGAGGTGATCCACAGATCGTGCCAGCTGGACGAGCCCCAGCGCGGCGTGTTCGCGTAATTGCGCAGCCGCTTGTTGAAGGCACTCAGGAACAGCTGCTCCATCGGGTTCCACAGCAGCAGCTCGCCATTCCCGCGCCGCACGAAGTCCGCATACAGCGCCTTGCGCTTCGCCGGATCGAGCTCCGTCGCCGCCGCATCGATGATCCCGTCGATCACCGTGTCGGAGAAGCCGTACTGGTTCGTCCACGGAGCCCCGCGCGGCGAGCCCGTGCGGTACCACACCGTCGTCGAGACCGCGGGGTCGTTGCGGTACTGGTGCCAGCCCGTCGCGAGGTCGAAGTTCCAGTCGTTGTAGACCGTCCGCAGGAAGCCAGCGGCATCGAGGCGCACGATCTCCACCCGAATGCCCACCTCCTGCAGCGACTGCTGAAGGAAGGTCGAGAACAATGCGATATCCTCGCCCCAGGGCGCCGGCGTCAGCCGCAGGCTGAACCGCACGCCGCCCGCGCCGCGGCGATGCCCCGCCTCGTCCAGCAGCCGGTTCGCCATCGCCCGGTCGAAGGGATACTGCGGCATCGGCGCCGTCGGATAGAAATCCGTGGAGACGGAGGGAATCGGCCCCGTGCCCGGCTTCGCGTAGTCCGCGTTCAAAAAATTCTCGATGAAGAAGGGGATGTTGATCGCGTGCGCCAGTGCCTTGCGCACGCGGATGTCGGCCAGCAGCGGATTGCGGAAGTTGAACTCCAGCGTGTTGGTGCGCGGGTTGCCCTCGTTGCCCTTCGTCGTCACCTCGAAGCGCGGATCGTGACCCAGGCGCGCGAGGTCCGACAGCGCAAGCGACGAGAACGGGCTGTAGAGGATCTGCCCCGCCTCCATCTGCGCCGCGGCCGCCGAGCGGTCGCTGATCACGCGCCACACCACGCGGTCGAGATAGGGCAGGTTGTTGCGCCAGTAGTTCGGGTTGCGCTCGGCGATGATGAACTGGCCGCGCTCGTATTGCATGAACTTGAAAGGGCCGGTGCCGATCGGCGCAGTATTCGCCGGATTCTGCCGGATATCCGTGCCCTCGTAGATATGCCTGGGCGAGACGTAGCCCAGGTCCGGCAGTGCGCGCAGCAGCAGGCCGAGCGGCATGGGCCTGGAATACTTGAAGACGGCCGTCAGCGGGTCCGGCGTCTCGACGGCCTCGAGGAAGAGCTGCACCGCCGTGCCGTAGTTGAGGATCTTCTTCCACATCTCCATGGCGGTGAACTGCACGTCCGCCGAGGTGAAGGGCTTGCCGTCATGCCAGGTCACGCCCTGGCGGAGCTTGAAGGTGATGGTAAGGCCGTCGGCCGAGGTCTCCCAGGATTCGGCAAGGCAGGCCGTCGGATTGCCGGCGGCGTCGAGGTCGACCAGCGGCTCCTGGATCTTGCCGCCGACGATATAGACGCCCGTCGAGGCCTGCAGGCTGGGATTCAGGATGCGCTGCTCGGTCGCGAAATGCACCGTCATGACGCCGCCGCGGCGCGGCGTTTCCTGAGCGAGGGCGGCTTCGGGCGCGTTCACGCTGGCCGCGATGGCGGCCGAGGTCATCAAGGCGGCGCGGCGGGAGAAATCCATGCCCAAGCTCCAAAATTGATGGCAGGCAACATGGCTGCCGCCCCGGGCGGAGGTCAATCTTGCTCTTCGGGCACGAAGCTCAAGAGAACGCCGGTGGCGCGCGAAGCCGGCACGGCGACGACGGTGCGGGGCGCGGTGCCCAGGGCCCGGGCCGCATGGGACAGGCTGTGCGTCTTCAGAACCAGCGCGGCCGCGCCCTCCTCCGGCAGGCCGTCGAGGGACACGCCCTCGTGCCGCGCGGCGAGCTGGTCGCGATCCAGGAAGACCAGGTCGGCGCGGCCCATGCCGGTGGACACGGCATAGGCGCCGTCGGGCGCCTTGGAGACCGTACTGCGGATCAGCTCCGCCATCTCAGCCGCCGCTGCCTTCGGATCCTTCGCCAGCGCCTCGACACGGAGGATGCCGGAGGCGCCGTTGGCGTGGGACTGCAGCTCGGGAATCCAGACGGTCTCACGCGTCAGGTGCTGGCAGGCGAAGATTCGCATGCCGCCGGGCCGCAGCGTCGCGGGCCAGTGGAAGACCTGGAACCGCGCCTCGGACATGGTGCCGTCGGGCATGGGCACGGGGCGGCCGAAGGCGATGGGGCCGGTGGCGGCGACGCCCCGCGCCTGCACCTCCGCCACGCCCGCCGCCGCGTCGTCCGTGGTGAAGGCGACGCGCTCGATGCCCTCGCGCTTCTCCAACCATTCGCGCATGGGCGCATTATGCGGCGTGGCGGCGATGATCCCGAGCAGCTCGAGATAATCCTCGCCGAACATGATGGTGTAGTTGCCCGAGCCCATCTGCGGGCTGTGCGTGCCGCGCGGGGAGACGGTAAAGCCGAGCCCTTTCCAGACCTCGGCCGCGGCGTCGAGGTCGCGCACCGCGACCACCACATGGTCCACGCCGATGATGTGTCTGAGCGTCATGGCTGCCTCCCAGGATTGGTATCCAAGGCAGCAGATGGTGTGCGCGACGGCAAGGCGGGATACTTTTGTCGGGGATTCCGCGTTAACACGGGCGCATGCCGGTCTCCTCCTCCTTCTCGCCCTCGCGCGCGCATCTCGACCTCGGCGAGGTCCTCTACGATGTCGTCGCACCCGCGGAGTTCCCGAAGCTCACGCTGCGCCACCGCGACCAGCGCTCGGCCGCGCGTGTCGGGCTGGACACGTTGACCGATGAGGAATGGGTCGCGCATTTCGGCCGCTTCGAGCCCTTGCCCGGCTCCTTCGAGGAGCCGCTGGCGCTGCGCTACCACGGCCATCAGTTCCGCCATTACAACGCCGACCTCGGCGACGGCCGCGGCTTCCTCTTCGCGCAATTGCACGACCTCCAGGACGGCCGCCTGCTGGACCTCGCCACCAAGGGCAGCGGGCAGACGCCCTGGTCGCGCGGGGCGGATGGGCGGCTCACGCTGAAGGGCGGCGTGCGCGAGATCCTGGCGACCTCCCTGCTGGAGGCGCTGGGCGTGGAGACCTCGAAGAGCTTCAGCCTCATCGAGACCGGCGAGGAGCTGTTCCGCAACGACGAGCCCTCCCCCACCCGCGCCGCGGTACTGGTGCGGCTCAGCCACTCGCACCTGCGCATCGGAACCTTCCAGCGGCTGGCCTTCCACCAGGATGCGGACACGATGCGGCGGCTGCTGAGCCACATCGTCATGCGCTACCTGCCCGAGGCCGAGGCGCCGACGGAGGCCGAGCGCATCGCGCGCTTCTTCGCGGCGACCAGCCGTCGCGTGGCGCGGATGGGCGCGCAATGGATGGCGGCCGGCTTCGTCCATGGCGTGCTGAACACGGACAACATCAACATCACGGGCGAGAGCTTCGACTACGGCCCCTGGCGCTTCCTGCCGAAATACGACCCGGCCTTCACGGCAGCCTATTTCGATCATGGCGGCCTCTATGCCTACGGTCGCCAGCCCGAGACGCTGCAATGGAACCTGGCGCGGCTCGGCGGCAGCCTGCTGCTGCTGGAGGGCAATGCGGACCTCAAATCGCCGCTCCAGGAGGAGCTGAACGCCTTCGGTCCGGTCTTCCAGCGCGAATTCGCGACGGCCGTGCTGTGGCGGCTCGGCCTCACCCCGCGTGAGCCGGAGCGTGACGCGACGCTGGCGGCGGCCTTCTTCACCGCGCTGCAGGAGAGCGAGGCCCCCTTCGAGCAGGCCTTCTTCGACTGGCGCGGCGGCCGTCGGCGCGATGGCTACGAAGGCCCGGCCTTCCAGGGAGTCCGCGAGGCGCTGGCGGGCTACGAGCCCAGCGGACCGTCGCATCCCTATTTCGAGCGCCAGAGGCCCTGCACGCTCCTCATCGAGGAGGTCGAGGCGCTGTGGGCACCGATCGCCGAGCGCGACGACTGGCAGCCCCTGGCGGAAAAACTCGCGGAGATCGAGACGGTGCGGCAGGCCTATGCCGGGATCACGGGGTGCCTCACGGGGTGAAGGTCAGCTCCGCCTCGCCCAGTCCCTCGAAGACCACCTTGCACCGGTCGCCCGGCTTGAAGTAGCGCAGCCCGGTATAGGAGCCGCAGGTCACGTACTGCCCTGCCTTCACGCCGCCGGCGCTACGCATCATCTCGACCAGGGCCACCGCGACGCCAAGCGGATCGCCGATCGGGTGCCCGCCGGGCTTCTCCACCACCGTCTCGCCGTTCACCGAAAGCCGCACCTTGATCTGGCCGAGGTCCAGCGCCCGCCAATCCGCGACCGGCGCGCCCGGCACGAAGCCGCCATTGCTGATGTTGTCCGCCAGCTTGTCGAGCACGGTCGCGGTGTCGGAATCGGCGTAGCGGCTGCTCACCACCTCGATGGCCGCGCAGGCCTCCAGCGCGGACGCCACCTCCTCGCGCGAATAGGGCGCCGCGCGCGACGGCAGGTCGCGGCGGAAGCGGAAGGCGACCTCGCCCTCGATGCCGCATTGCGGCGCGTCGCCCGTCGGGAAGATCGCCGGCGAGGCGTGGATCATGGGCGCGAAGATCAGCCCGCGCACGCCCTCGGAGGTGGCGCTGGGCGCATTGGCCTTGTAGGCGCCGACCTGGGCGCCGGTTCGCTTCACCACCTCGTCTTGGATCGCATGCGCCTCGCGCACGCTTTGCGGGGTGGCGCTGGCGGGCAGCGCCGCGATGCGCGTGCCGGACTGGCGCGCGGCGGCCAGGAGCCCGGCGGCTTCGGCGATGCGGGTGGGATCCATTCTGGCCTTTTCTCCTGGCGGAATGAGGAAGGATGCACCGGATCGCGTCGCGGCCCAAGCTACCCCGCCTGGGCGCCGGAGATGCGCACCATCTCCGCCCAGCGCGGCTTCTCCGCCTCCAGCCGCGCGCCGAGCTCGTCGGGCGTCGAACCGGTGAGGATCGCGCCCATGCCGATCACCCGCTGCCGCAGGGCGGGGTCGGCCCAGGCCGTGCGGATCTCGCGCGACAGCCGTTCGGCGATCTCGCGTGGCATGCCGGCCGGGCCGGCCCAGCAGTGCCAGGGGCTGACGTTGAAGTTGTCGACGCCCGCTTCGCCCATGGTCGGCACGTCCGGCAGGGTGGGCCAGCGCTGCGGCATGGTGACCGCGAGGGCGCGCATGCGGCCCTCCTGGATCACGCCGACATAGCTGGCGAGGTTGTCGATCGCGAGCTGCACGTCGCCGGACAACATGGCCGGAATGGTCTGCGCCGCGCCGCGGAAGGGCACATGCGTGCCGGCGATTCCCGCGCGGGCCAGGAAATACGCGCCGGACAGATGAATCGACGTGCCGACGCCGGCCGAGCCGTAGCTGATCCCCTGCGGCCGCTCGCGCCCCCAGGCGATGAACTCCTGCACCGTGCGCGCTGGCACGTACTGCGTGGGGACGGCCATGACGTTCGGCATGTCCCACATGGCGCTGATCCACTGGAAATCCTTGGTCATGTCGAAGGGCACGGACGGAAAGATCATCGGGTTGATGACCACCGTGTGCATGCTGACCGTGCCGACGGTGTAGCCATCGGGCGTGGCGCGGGCGAGCGCCTCGGCCGCGATGTTGCCGGAGGCGCCGCTGCGGGTCTCGACCACGAAGCTCTGGCCGAGGCGCTGCGTCAGTACTTCCGACGCGAGCCGCGTCAGGACGTCCAGCGAGCCGCCGGGCGGGAAGCCGACGATCACGCGGACCGGCTTGTTGGGCCAGGCGCCCTGGGCAAGGGCGGGCGCGGCGAGCGCGAGCGGCGGCACGGCCAGCAGCGAGCGGCGTGAGAGCATCGTCTTCTCCCTTTCGGACCTCTGCGGGCCTCGATATCGGGGAGCCTACCAGCCGGGCCCACGCGGAAGCAAAGCCCTAGTGGGCCGGCCGCCACCCGCCCGACAGCAGCCGCGACGCGCCAAGCTGCAACAGCTTTGCCGAGGCCGTGATCGCCAGGATCACGCAGGCCATCGCCGCCGCCGAGGCCACCTGCCCCGCCTCGTCCATATGCACCACCGCGACCGAGGCCGGCTTGGTGTCGGGACCGTAGAGGAAGACGACCGCTGATACCGTCGCCATGGCGTTCACGAAGAGATAGACGGCGATATCCAGGATGGCCGGCAGGCTGATCGGCACGATGACGCGAAGGAAGGTCCGCCAGCGCGGCACGCGCAGGCTGGCGCCCACCGCCTCAAATTCCGGATCGAGCTGGCGGATGGCGGTGACGGCGGTGAGATGCGCCACGGTGTAGAAGTGGATCACGCAGTTCAGCACCAGGATCGCCACGGTGCCGTAGATGAAACCCAGCGGATTGGCCGGGTGGTTGAAGAACAGAATATAGGCGAGGCCCAGCACCAGCCCCGGCACGGCCAGCGGTGCGATGGCCGCGACACGCACGAAGCCGGGGAGCCAGCCCGAGACGCCTCCCCGCTCCAGGAGATAGGCCACCCAGAAGACCAGCGGCGTCCCCACCAGCGCGGTCAGTCCTGCCATGGTCAGCGAAGTCCAGAGCGAGCCCCAGCCCTGCGCGTCGAAACTGGAGAAATCGTAGTTCGCGGTCGTCAGCGCCATGTTGTAGGGCCAGAAGCGGATCAGCGAGCCCCAGATGGCCATGCCGACGATGCTCAGCAGCACCAGCGCGATGGCGAGGCAGGCGGCCAGCAGCGGCAGGTCGCGCGCGGCGCGGCGTTTCGGCCGGTAGAGCACCGCGCGGCCGGAGATGCCCGCCGCCTGGAGGCGCTGCGCCCAGCGTTCGGCGAAGAAACCGAAGATCGCGGGCAGCAGCAGGATGATGGCGACGACCGCGCCCATGGAGAAATTCTGCTGGCCGATGACCTGTCGGTAAACGTCCGTGGCAAGCACCGGAAACTGCCCGCCGATCACCTTGGGGATGCCGAAATCCGTCACCGCCAGGGTAAAGACCACGACCGAAGCCGAGACCAGCCCGTAGCGCGCGGCCGGCAGCGTTACGTCGCGAAAAATACGCCAGTGGCCGGCCTTCAGCGTCTCCGCCGCTTCGAAGAGCCGCGCATCGGCCATGCCCAGCGCGACCGACAAAATCATCGCGGCATGCGGGAAGGTGTAGATGCATTGCGCCACGATGATCCCTGTCGGCCCGTAGATGCTGCCGCCCTCTGGGAGCAGGACGCGCAGCAGCCCCTGATTGCCGAAGAGGTAGATCAGCGAGAGCGCCGGCAGCAGCGAGGGCGCCAGGATCGGGATCAGCATGATCGCCCGGAACACCGCCCGCCCCGGCAGGCGCGAGCGCGTCATGCCATAGGCGAAGGTGAAGGCCAGCGGCAGCACGATCGCGGTGGTCACGGCCGAGGTCCAGAGGCTGTTCCAGGCCGGCAGCAGCAGCGCGGGCGAACCGAAATAGGCGCGGAAATGCACGAGGCCGACGAAGTTCCCGTCGATGTCCTGAAAGGCGCGCGCCAGCATCAGGCCAAGCGGCGCGGCCAGCCCCGCCGCCAGCAGCAGCGCCGCGAAGCCCAGGCAGAGCCGCAGCAACGTGGAATCGTTCAGGCGCGGCTCAGCCATTCAGGGCGAAGACCATCAGCTTGTCCGGCGGCAGCGCGACCCGCAGCATCGCGCCGACCGCCAGCCCACCCAGCGCGCGCGGCGCGATCTCGGCCTGGAGCGGCAGGCCCTCGGCGTCAAGGTCGAGGCGGCAGACGGAGCCGAGGAACTCGATGCCAACAAGCTCGGCGCCGAGGCTTCCGGGCGTGTCCGCCAGCATCACATCCTCGGGGCGGATGAAGGCGCGGACCGGCGTGCCTTCGGGCAGCGTCGTGACGGCGGGGATGTGACGGCCACTCGCGATCGTGACGCCGCCCGGGGCGGCGCGCGCAGCAAAGCTCGCGCTGCGGCCGACGAAGCCGGCGACGAAGGCATTGGCCGGGCGGTCATAGACCTCCTGCGGCGTGCCGATCTGCACCACCCGGCCGTCGCTCATCACGGCCACCCGGTCGGCGAGGCTCAGCGCCTCCTCCTGGTCGTGCGTGACCATGACGGTGGTGACGCCGAGCCGGCGCTGGAGAAGCCGCAGCTCCGTGCGCAGGTGCAGGCGCACGATGGCGTCGAGCGCGGAAAGCGGCTCGTCCAGCAGCAGCAGTCCCGGCTCGTTCGCCAGCGCGCGGGCCAGCGCCACGCGCTGCTGCTGCCCGCCCGAGATCTGCGCCGGATAGCGCCCCGCCTGCTCGGCCAGACCGACGAGCGCCAGCAGCTCCGCCAAGCGGGCAGCGACACGCGCCTTCGGCCAGGCAGGACCGCGCAACCCGTAGCCGACATTCGTCGCCACGGTCATATTCGGAAACAGCGCGTAGGACTGGAAGACGATGCCGAAATCGCGCTGCGAGGGCGGCAGGTCGGTGATCAGCTTCCCGTCCTGAAAAATCTCGCCCCGTGTCGGCACGTCGAGGCCGGCGATGGCGCGCAGCAGCGTGGTCTTGCCGCAGCCGGAGGGACCGAGGAGGCAAAGGAACTCGCCCCGCTCGACGCCGATGTCGACGTCAACAAGGGCGCTGAAGGTGCCGAAGTCGCGGCCCACCCCCTCGATGCGGAGGTAGGGCCGCTGCACGATTTCACTCACCGGGGCGCGGACTTGCCGTCGAAGCGCCGCGTCCATTCCGCGAGGATGCGGTCGCGCTGGGCGCCCATCTCGCGGATGTTGATGGTCGCCAGCCGCTGCTCGAAATCGGCCGGATAGCCCTGCACAGCCGGCGCCACGTCCGGCAGAGCGAGGATGGCGTAGTAGCGGCCGTAGAGCTCCATTGCTGCGCGCGTCACGGCGAAGCCGGCGAGCCGCCGCGCGGCGGCGAGGTTGCGCGTGCCGCGCAGGATGGCCGTCGCCTCCAGGTCGAAACCCACGCCGTCCGTCGGCACGATGATCTCGATGGGCGCACCCTGGTTGCGCAGCGTCACCGCGCGCATGTCGAGCGAGATGCCCAGGCCGTACTCGCCGCGGGCGGCGTTGTTGCAGGGCGCCGAGCCGGAATGGGTGTAGACCTGGATGTTCTCGTGCAGTCCGTTCATGAAGGTCCAGGCCGGCTGCTCGCCCATGGTCGCCATCCAGCCGGCGACGGTCAGGAAGCCGGTGCCGGAGGAGGACGGGTTGGGCATCGCGATCTGCCCGCGCAGCGCCGGGTTCAGCAGGTCTGTCCAAGTGGAGGGCCGCGGCAGGTTGCGTTGGCGTGCGACCGCCGTGTTGTAGCAGATGGCGGCCACGAAGGCGTCCATGCCGGTCCAGGTCATGGGGCTGCGGTCGCTGCGCATGTTGGGCCGCAGGATCTCGGCGCCGTTCGGCGTGAAGGGCTCCAGCATGTCCAGCGCCTCGAGGCCGAGCAGCGAAAAGGCGGAGAGGCCCCAGATCACGTCGGCGCGGGGCTGCGCCCGCTCGGCGACGAGGCGGGCGGTGATGACGCCCGTGCTGTCGCGCACCCAGGCGATCTCGATGTCGCGCAGCGCGGCCTCGGCGGCGGCCTTGAAGGGCTGGAGCTGCTCGTTCTCGATCGCGGTGTAGACGGTGAGGCGCGTGCGCTGCTGCGCGCCGGCGGGCCCAAGGGGCGTGGATACGAACGCGCCGAGCAGAAGCGCGCCGGCGGCGGCGAGGAGGCGGCAAGGCATAGAGAATCTCCTTGGACGTCCGACGGGATGGTGGCGGATGCCCCGAGCCTATCCGATGATAAATTCGCCGCAGCGACGAGATTCACGCGGTTGCGAACCTATCCGGACGTCCTGGCCATGCGGAAGGCAGGTTCCGTCCCTGCTCCGCCGCGAAAATGGGCAGCGTCACTCCCGCGCCCCGCTATGCGATCACGCCGGGGACCGATCCGCGGCGGGCGATCACGGCGGCCAGCATCCTCATGCGGCTCAGCCGGGCGGGCGTCTCAGGGCGCCGGCCGCAGCTCCATCGCGGTCGTGACCTCGTCGGCGCGCGTCTCGAAGACCAGCCCACGCCGCGCCGCCCAGAGGTTCACCTGGCGGTGCAGCGGCAACAGCGGCGGTCGCGCATCGCCAGGCCCATGGCTTCGCGGTAGGCGGCCTCGCGCCCGGCAGGATCGAGCGTCGCGAGCGCGCGGTCCAGCACCGCATCGAAGGCGGGGCTCGACCAGCGCACGGGATCGTAGGCGCCGCGCCCGCGCGCCGGATCCGGCGTCGGAGGATATTGGCGAGCGGGCTGTCCGGCTCGCCCGTCGTGCTGCCCCAGCCGAACAGCGCCGCGCTGAACTCCCGCTGCGGCACCACGCGCCCGAAATAGGCCGCCGAGGGCTGGGCCTCCACGCTGACCCGCACGCCGGCCCATAATCACATCCGATTCAGACGATTCAATTCCTTTGCGGATCGGCTCTCAGCGATTTTGTCCGCGGTCCGAAGCGGCCTCGTAAGAAGTCGCGGGTGCCGTCACGCGCTGCTCGGGCAAACGGATCGGCGGATACGAGCCAGAGCGCAAACCTGCGCCATCCGCGCAAGCCAGGCTGCTGCGCAAGAGCCTTGCCATGCAGCGACCAAATCAAGTCGCGCACCGCGCTCAGGCATCCTGCGAGCGTCCTGCGGTGCTTCACGGCGAGTAGTAGGCCATTGCGTATCTGGTAGTAGGTCTTATCTGGCGTGACACAACCGCTGAAGCTTGCAGATTCCCGATGACGGATCCGCGCGCGACGCGCGCAGGCGCTCCGGACACCCACTGCCGCCGCTCGGATGAAGTAGTCTGTCTCCTCGAGTTGTAGGAATAAGCGCTCGTCGAGGAGACCGATCTGCTGTGCGAGGAGCGTCGGGAACATCAGACATGCCCCATAGGCATAGTTCATCTCAATGATGCCCGTGGCTGGATCGTATTCGCGGATGGACGAGAATACGGAGGTTGGACTCTCCGGGTTGAGCTGCCATTCGACGCCGCCCTCGAAATAGGCGATCGAGGGATGCAGAAGGCACGGCTCACCGATGACCGCCGCCGCGATCAGGAGCTCCTCTAGCGCCGTCGGATCCAGCACAGTATCGTTGTTTAACAGGCAGATATACTCTACGCCGCGCTCTATTGCTGTACGTATGCCAATATTATTGCCGCCGGCCCAGCCTAGGTTTGTGCCTGTGGCAAAGACCTCAAAGCCGGGGAAGTGATGGCGGACAAATATCGCCTCCGGCTCACGGGAGCCATTGTCGATGACAAGTACCTGGATGTCGCTGTACGTCTGCCGGCTTAGACTCTCCAAGCAGGCAAGCGTATCCGAGACGCCATTAAAGTTGAGGATCACGACGAGGACGCGGCCCAGCGCCGTGCCGGTCGCGTCTCCGCCTTCCGGCAGGGTCAAAGAAGACATTCTTAGACGTGCTTCTGACTGTGCCTTGCGGGCAGCCACTCCGCAATCCGAATCAGCAGGATGTATGGGGCCGCCAAAAGCAGGACAACGATGCTGCAGGAAGCAACGGCCAGGATTTGTCCCCAAGACTGCATGTCCTCGTGGATGGGGACTGAATCCATCTCGTCGCTGAGCGCGATGAGGCTCTCTGCCTTCTCGTGCCAGTCTGATCGGGACGCCCGCGCCCGTGCTCCCGCTATGATACGCGCGCGAAGCTCCTCGTCCTCCCGCAGCGCAATCATCGCTCGTGCAACCTCCTCGACTGAGTTGCCATCGACGACGAGGCCGTTCACTCCATCAGTAACGGCGTCGGGGCTGCCGCCGTCCTTCCCGGCAATCACCGGGATGCCACAGCTGTTCGCCTCGAGAAAGACAAGGCCGAACCCCTCCGTATCGCCATTGGTGAGACGCCGGTTGGGCATCACAAAGACGTCCCCGAGTCGGTAATGGTCCTGTAACTTTTCCTCGGTGACTCGCCCAGTGAACACTACATGCTCGGTGAGCTGCAGTTCCGCCGCGAGTTGTTGTAGGTGTGGGCCGAATTCGCCGTCCCCCACAACGACGTACCGCGTGTCGGGAAACCTGGCGATCAAAGCCGGAAGAGCCCGTATAGCAACATCGACTCCCTTCTTCTCAAGAAGTCGGCAGACTGTTATAAAGGTAAACTTTCCATCGAGCCCGTATTCTGAGACCAGCGCCTCTGATTTGGGGCCGACGGTAAACAGCTCCGTGTCCACCCCGTTCTCAATCAGACTGATCTGCCCTGCATGATCAGGTCCAAGTAGTTTTTCGACTGCGCCCAGAGTGAAGCGGCTTACCACCACGATGGATTGCGCCATGCCGAGTGTTTGGCGAGCTCGCTCATGCCGAGGATCGTAGCTGTCCTCGGTCGTGATCTCCTCGCCATGAATATAGACAGTGACGTGGATGCCCGGGACGAAGCGAAGCACGCTTACCAGCCAAGCACTGGCCAGAAGTTCGCCGATACAGACCGAACGCACTTGGCAGAAAACGATGTAACGGAGGACCTCAATCAGAACCCGCATCCGAATGAAGAGATCGCCAACCATGAAGGTCAGATTCGACAATCCTGCCTCGGTCCGCGTTCTCAAGACGGTGCGCAGGAGCGGCAGCCGTCTGATTCGAAAAGCCGCGGTACTGTCGTATTCAGGCCATCCCTCAAGCCGCTCGCCCGTGAGGTAGTTTCGGGCGGGAGCGAGGACGAGGATCTTGTCGGGCCTGCAGCGGGCGAGGTTTGCATAGACGGAGGCCGAGCCGCCAAGCACGGGCGGAAAGTTATTCGCGATGAGCAGGACTCGCCGACGTCGCGTCATTGCCAACCTCCTTGTACGGTCCCCGGGGGCCGTCCATGACCACCTACTGGCGAAATAACCATCCTGAAATTTGAGTAAAAATTTCCTCATTTTCGGCGTAATTTCATCCATAACTCCACCACACAGGCCTGATATTACCAAAATAATTTCGAGTCAATGAAAATATATTCAATTTTCTTTCGCTAAAATTGATATATTTGGTAAATTTTCACGAAAACTGAGAAGATAGCCTTTCGTATCGAGCAGTGTACAGCAACGACGGAAGCTCAACCCTTGACAAATCCAACGAAAATGTGGAAATAACTGTCGCCTCAGAATGGTCGATGCCTACATAGTAATGGCATTTTCTAATTCCAATGGATCCCGAGGATCAAAGGCCATGGCCCATCCACAACAACAGATTTTTATCGGAAAATTGCGCAATCAGTTTCCCGATTTCTTCCAAAATGTGCGAGTTCTCGAAATCGGAAGCCTTGATATAAACGGCTCGATCCGGACCCAATTCCGGGACTGCGACTACATCGGGCTGGATTTGGGCCCCGGGCCCGGCGTGGATGTCGTGGCACAGGGGCAGGATTACGACGGTGCCGACGGCAGTTTCGACACGGTGCTCTCCTGCGAAACAATGGAGCATAACCCGTTTTGGAAGGAGACGTTCGAAAACATGGCTCGGCTCTGCCGTCCAGGCGGTCTGGTGATCATGACCTGCGCTTCGACCGGCCGGCGGGAGCACGGCACTCGCCGCACCACGCCCCGCGATGCCCCGCTCATCCCTTGGGACTACTACCGGAACCTCACGGCACGAGATCTGCGCCGCGCCGTCCCCGTCCAGGAAATCTTCTCGTCCGCCATGTTCTGTCGTGATCTGTCCTTCAATGACCTCTTCTTCGCGGGTTTCCGGGCAGGCAGCCCCCCGCCACGTGGGGCCGCCGCGGCGCTGCGGCGGTTGCGCAATGTGTATCTCTTGCAGAACCTGCGTAACCTGAGCGCCTTGCGCGCCCAGTTTCTGATGCGACTGGTGGGAGAGGAGCGGTATCTGTCCGGCCCGCTGCTGCGCTGGCGTCGGAAGTTGGTGCGGTGAACCCCGAGGCCCTCGAACCAGGCAAGCGCGCGACGTGTGAAGGCGAGCACGCTGTCGGTTCGCTCGCTGCGCAGCAACTCGGTGTAGGCGAGCCGGCTGGCATCATCGATGGCAACGTGGACGAACTCCCAGCCCAGGCCCTTGCCGGCGCTGCGCCTGTTACTCTGGCGGGTGCGATCGCCGGTGATGCGACGGCCGATGCCCTCGCATGCGACCCAGCTTCTTGATGTCGATGTGGATTAACTCGCCGGGATGCTCGTGCTCGTAGCGGATGACGGGCGGCCTGGGGTCCAGTGCGGCGAGGCGCGCCAGGCCGAGCCGGCGCAGGGCAGTGCCGACGGTGGAGACCGGCAGGCCGAGCTGGCGGGCGATGGACGGACCGCTGAGCCTTTGCCGACGCAGGGCCTCGACGGCTGCGTGCCGATTGGCCGAAAGGCGGGTCGGGCTGTGATGCGGCCGCGAGGAGCGGTCGCGCAGGCCGGCCGCGCGGTGGCATGGCGATCGCGCAACTTGCGCACGGTCTAGCAGACCTGTCGGATTCACATCGCCTTTGCGATTTGGCAGACTGCGGAGATGGCGACCTTCGTACCCTACAATCGCGACCAGGCGTTCCTGTTGCCTCCGGACCTCAAGGCCTGGCTGCCGGAGGATGATCTG
>JAQGHZ010000689.1 GCA_028291485.1 Rubritepida sp.
CCGCGGTTGTAGTGGCCGACCCAGATGTCGTACTGGCCGGATTGCGGGTTGCTCAGCACCACGCCCGGATCCGTTCCCTTGAAGTCGTCGTTGCAGATCCACCGCCCGTTCGGGAGGTTGATCACCAGCGTCACGTCCGAGTTCGAGGTGGCCGAGAGGAAGAGCGGGAAGCCGCCGGCCCGATAGTTCAGCCGCACGTCCGGGGGATCGGCGATGGAGCCGACGCAGCCCGGGCCGCCGATGCGCTCGGCCGGGATGTTGCCGCCGGCCGTCACGTTCACGACGTAGGGGTCAGGGGCGAAGTTGGCGCTGAGGTTCACCGTGCCGAAGGTCGGCCGCCGGTTGTAGTTCTGCGCCACCACGCTGCCCGCGGTGACCGCCAGAACCGCGGCCGAAACGGCCAGGATTCTCGAAAACACTCATGCCTCCCGATGCTGAATCTGCGTCCAGGCTCCTATGCCGGAGATGGGGCGGCAATGGGATTTTTGCATCGTTTGTAATGTGGCCTGGACGAACTCAGCGCGCCTCGGACCGCCAGGCGATGATCGCCACACCCAGCAACAGCGGCAGCATCAGCCAGGGCGGCAGCAGGGGCAGGGCGGCGATGCCGGTCACCGTATGATCCTCGCGGCGGCGCAGGCCGATCCAGCCCGACCCCTGCGCGTCGCGCCCGGCCGAGACGCTGCGGATCTCGGGCACGGTCGTGCCGTCGCCGAACCAGCGCGCGGCGCCGCCGGTCGCGCTCACCAGCGACTGCACCCTTGCAGGGTCGGCACGCAGATCGGCGAACTCCGGCGGGTTGGCGGGCATGGCCGCGGCGAAGGCCTGCCGGCGTCCGTCGCTCACCTGCCAGAGGCCTGGGGCCGCCGCCGGCGCCTCGGCCGAGGAGCGGCCCCCACCCCCATTGGCTAGCGGCACGCGGCTGGTGGTCCCGTCGGGCGCGGTGATGGTGACCTCGGGCGGCGCACCGGCGTCGAGGCTGCGGCGGTTCACCATCAGCTGCCCGGCCTCGATGCGCGCCGTCAGGTCCTCCTCCTCGAGCTCCGGCTCGCGCATGAGCCAGTGCGCGGTGCGGCGCAGCAGCTCCTGCTGCGGCCCGCCGCCGTCATGCCCGCGGGACCAGAGCCAGATATGGTCCGACAGCATCAGCGCGACGCGCCCCTGGCCTACGCGGTCCAGCACGAGCAGCGGCGCGCCGCCCGCACCCTCCATGACGGTGGTGCCCGAGCGCGGCTCGGTTCGGATGGTGCGGTACCAGCGGCCCCAGCTCGGATCGGAGGTCTCGGTATTGGCGCCCGTCAGCCCCTCGGTGACGGGGTGCCTGGAGCCGGGGATCGAGATGCGCGGGCGAAAGGCCTGGTCGAGGATCGCCTGCTGGCCGGCGGGCCGCGCCGGCAGCACGGCGCCGAGCGGCGTGCTCGCGAGGCTCGTGCCCCCCACGAATTCCGGCCCCACCGAGACCAGCAGCGCGCCGCCTCCGCGGACGTATTCGGCGATGTTGCGCAGATAGCTCGGCGGCAGGATGCCGCGATTGGCGAAGCGGTCGAAGACCACGAGGTCGAAGTCGCGCAGCTTCACCTGGAAGAGCTCGCGCACGGGAAAGGCGATCAGCGCCAGCTCGTTGAGCGGGGTGAGGTCGTCCTTCTCGGGCGGCCGGAGGATGGTGAAGTGGACGAGGTCCACGCCCGGATCGGCCTTGAGCAGCCTCCGCCAGGTGCGCTCGCCGGCATGTGGCTCGCCCGAGACGAGCAGCACGCGCAGACGGTCGCGCACGCCGTTGATGGAGACCACGACGCGGTTGTTCACGTCCGAGACCTCGCCCGGCCGCGTCTCGGCCACGAGGTCGATCACGGAGGGGCCGGCGCGCTCGATGGGCAGGGTGATGCGGTGCTCGCGCCCGATCGGCACGCTTTCGGTGATGGGCGCCTGCCCGTCGCGGCGGAGCGTGAGCTGCGCCTGACCCGTCTGGGTGGGTACGCCGAGATCCTCGACGATCAGCCGCAATTCGACGCTGCGCCCGACGATGCCGAAGCCGGGCGCCTCCAGCAGGCGGATGCGGCGGTCCACCTCGCCCTGGCGTCCCGGCATGAGCAGGTGCAGCGGCACGCCCTCGCCGGGCGCCCAGCCGGTGCCGTCGGCCGGCACGTCATGGACCTGGCCGTCGGAGAGCAGCAGCACGCCGGCCAGCCGCGCGGCGGGAATGTCGGCCAGCGCCCGCTCCAGCGCGGCGAAGGCGCGGGTGCCCTGGTTGCCGCCCTCGGGAATGTCGACCACGCGCAACTCGACCTCGCGCATACGCCCGATCCGGGCCTCGATCTGGCGGCGGGCGGCCTCGATGGCGGCGGCGTGGTTGGTGGCGGCGCGCGTGCTGTCGGTGTGATCGACGAGCAGGAGGGCGATGTCCGGCCGCGTCTCGCGCGTCTGCTCGACGAGGCGGGGCTGCGAGAGCGCGCCCAGCACGAGGAGGAAGGCCAGTACGCGCCACCACACGCCGCGCGCCCTGCGGATCGCGGCCGGGACCAGCACCAGCAGGCACAGCGCGCCGAGGCCCGCGATCAGCCAGAGCGGCAGGATGGGCGCGAAGTCGAAGCCGAAGGCGGTCTGCATCAATTGCCCAGCCTTTCGAGGATCGCCGGCACATGCACCTGGTCGCCCTTGTAGTTGCCGGTGAGCGCGTACATCACGAGGTTGGCGCCGAAGCGGTAGGCCAGGATGCGCTGCCGCGCCCCGCCCGGCACCGCCGCGTGGACGTTCTGGCCCCTGGAATCGACGGCCCAGGCGCCCGCCCAGTCGTGCCCGCCGATGACGACGGGGCTCACGCTGTCATTCGCCCGGTCCTGCTCGCGCGACACCCAGACGGTGCCGCCCGCGAAGCGTCCCGGCAGTTCGGCCAACAGATAAAAGGCCCGGCGCAGGACGTGCTCCTCGGGCACGGGCATGAGGGGCGGGATGGCCAGCCCCTGCGTCACCCGCCGCAGCGCCGCACGCGCGCCGGGCGAAAATCCCTCGCCCGAGCCCTCGTCGCGCGTGTCGAAGAGGATGATCCCGCCGTTGCGCATGAAGCCGTTGAGCGCGGCGACCGCCTCCGGGCTCAGCGCCGGCGCGTCGGGCCGGACGGTGAAGTAGAGCAGGGGATAGAGGCTCAGGTCGTCGCGCCCGGGCGTGACGCCGGCCGGCTCGGCCAGCGCGGTGGCGGTGCGGCGGTTCACGAAGTCCGAGAGGCCGACGAGCCCCTGGCGCATGGTCTCGTCCACGGAATTGTCGCCGGTGACGACATAGCCGAGCCGCGTGACCAGCCCCGGCAGGTTGTCCTCCTGAGCCTGGGCTGTCCCGGCCATCAGCAAGAGCGCCACCAGTGCCACTCCCCCTGACGCCCGCGCGAAGCCCAGCAGTCCGCGCAGCCGGA
>JAQGHZ010000706.1 GCA_028291485.1 Rubritepida sp.
GTCGCCTTCGGCTTCGGGCAGAGCTCGATCACCGGCAAGGTGTTCGACGCCCGCACGGAATTCGATTCCTACGTCGGCACCGCCTATATCGGGCACGAGCGCGGGGCCTGGTACATCAACGGCGCCCTGTCCTTCGGCCAGCACGACTACACCAACACCCGCACGATCGCGTTTCCCGGCGTAAGCCGCAGGGCGCGTGCGGAGTATGGCGGCCAGGACTACACGGCCTTCGCGACGACGGGATACAACATCCCCGTCGGCGACTTCCGGGTCACGCCCCTGGCCTCCCTCCAGTACACTCGGGTGAACATCGGCGGCTTCAGCGAGACGGGGGCGGGCGACATCAACCTCAACGTTCGCTCGCGCTCCGCCGACTTCGTCGAATCCGGCCTCGGGGTGAAGGTGTCGCGGCCCTTCCGCCACGGCGATCTCACCTTCGTGCCGGAGGTGCATACCCGGTGGCTGCGCCAGCTCAGCAACCCCACCATGTCGCAGACCGCGTCGTTCCAGGTTCCCGGCTCGCCGGCCTTCACGACACCGGGGCTGCGGACCGCTGACGACACCTTCAACGTCGGCGCCGGGATCACGCTGCTCTCGTGCAACTGCACCGCGCGCACCTGGTCGCTCGAAGCCGTCTATGACTACTATCAGCGCAGCGACAGCTACGCCGCGCACCAGGGCATGGCACGGCTGTCCGCCCGCTTCTGATATCGTATAGGTCAGCTGGCGTGCCGGTCAGCCTGCTTCGATAGCACTGGCCGCCGGCGTGGACGCCGGTATTAGGAGGACTTCATCGTATTATGGATCCAGACCGGATCCATAATACCGGCAGGCCCGCGCAGCAGTTTGGGGCCACGTTGTCATGCCTATATCACGGGCCTTATTTCGACCCAGCCGCCTGCGATTCCTCAGAGAACGTTGTCGTCTCAGTTGCTATCACTGCTCCAGTCTTTCCCCCGGACAAGCATTCTCTCATCGGTTGGCACGCGGCTGGTGGCAGCCGACGATTGAGGAGTTGCGGCCAGAGCGGCGCAAGGCAGCGTCGCTGGAGCGCGGTTGGGAAACCGCAAATCAAAGGCGTCCGCATCCAAATCCGACTGCTGACTGGCGGGCCGATGGCGGTCAGTCCGGTTGTGGATCGGAAGGGGAAGTGGACATCTACGCCTGGCACACCACGTAGCCGGTCCTGCCGCTCTCTGTGCACGCAGAGTCCAGCACTCTCGGCTGCGGCACGTCGCGGCATCGCCCGTCCGGCATAATGGCCGAGATACCTGTCAGCCTGACCGACGGTAGCAACAACACGGGCGTCGCACCGCGGCGGCATGCCCTCTTCGTGCAGTTCCATCCCAAGGCCAGGCCGGGCCCGAGCGATAGCCACTATCCGTTTCACAGTTTCGTGGGGATGATGGACGAGGCCAACGTAGCGGCTTCAAGCCGGACGAAGTGAGACTCTGATGTCTACCAGCGCGCTGCGATGGAGACTTCGACTTCAGCCGAGGCGACGAAGCCGCTGGCTATTTCGGCGCGCAGCCCGACCACCGCCCGCTCCATGGTCCAGGTCGCCATCTGGCCACGATCGGTGGGGCTGATGGGGGAGGCAACGGCCTGCGTCACGCAACGGTTGATCTCGCCCTGCAGGGCGCTGAAGCGCGATTCGGCCAAGGCGGAAGCGCGCGGCGATTCATCGCGCAGCATCACCGCATAATAGACGCCGCGCGGCGGGCCGCCCTGCGCGGAGACGACGCCGCGGCGCTCGTTGATGGAGCCGTGCAGGTAACGCGAGCCCAGTGGGAGCTCAACGAAATCCTGCGCGGCGGCCTGCACGATCTGGCGCAGCCCGGTGCAGAAGGCGTCCTGTGCCTCGGCGGAGATGGGGGCCAGGAGCAGTGGGAAAAGGGCGAGGCGGCGCAAGGCGGTTCTCCATCCGGATGTTGGTCTCTCGATCGCGATATTGCTGCGGCACACACCGCCTGAACGTCTGACCGGGAAGACCCCCATCCATGGCGTTGTCAGGCGCCGCATCGATCCGGCAGCGCCAGCCGCTTCATGACGCCGGTCCCCGCGCCGCCGCGGCGTGCCCGAGAGGGGGCTGCTTCGACCAGTCATATCCGGCAGAGCCCAATCGATAGCCATAATCGAACAGGGCCTGCATGTAGCCCTCGTCGAAGGGCGCGGGCAGCACCGTGGTGAAATCAGCCCCGATATAGGCGAGGTTGAAGTCCACCCCGTCCTGCTGCGTGCTGGCGTACATGCGCAGCAGATCGTTGTACCCGCTGGTGAAGATCATCGTGGAAATGGCTCGGCCGGCGATCCCCAGGAAGCGCCGGTCCACCGAGGCCCAGTCGCTGTCCAGCCGGGCATTCCGGATCACCCAGGCCCGCGCATCGCGCACGCGCACCCCGCTCCGCCGCCGCGCGGCGCGCGCCTCGCTGACGGCACGGGGATAGAGGAAGGCCTGCGCGAAGGCCCCGCCGTCCACATGCATCTCCTGATGCCGCACGCCATCCACCTCGACATCGATCATGACCGGCGGAAAGGCGCCGGGGATCGAGGCGGAGGCCAGCATGATGCGGCGGACCAGATCCAGCGCGCGTGGGCCGCCGCTCTTCGCAATGGCGCCGATGTTCCACACCACAGGCGCCTGCGCGTCGAGGTTGGTGGTGCCCAGCAGCAGCAGTCGTCCCTGGTCGTAGGCCAGCGCCAGCTCCGCCAGGAGCGCTTCGTCCACATGGCGGCTGATGGTCGAGAACAGGGGCGCGGTATCCGACAGGGCATCATTCGTGACGGCCGCGAGATAGCTGCGCGCCCGCGCCACCTGGCTCAGGGAGGTGTGGGTGTAGACGTCGCGCAGCACGGGATCGTATCGGGACCCGAGGAAGGCAAAGGGAGCGGTAAGCGCACCGGTGCTCACGCCCGTGGTCAGGTTGAACACCGGCCTTGTGCCGGCCACGCTCCATCCGGAAAGAAGACCCGCACCGAAGGCGCCGTCTTCGCCGCCGCCCGAAACCGCAAGCATTTCCACCTTCGGTGCCACGGCGCCGGCGGCGAGGCCCAGACGCGCAAATTCACGCTGGCCCGCGGCCTGGAATTCCCGATCGACCGCGGCGCCGTCCGACAGGAAGAAGAAGCGCTCGTTCGGCAGCCCGAGGACCGTTGCGCGCGTGGTGTCGGCCCGAGGCACGGCCGCGAGGCGGGTCGGCAGGGAGCAACCGCTCAGCAGCGCCGGCGAGGCAAGCAGGCCTGCCGCACCGAGCATCGTCCAGCGACGTGTGAGAAGCGGCGGCGTCGAGCATGGGCGCATGGACAATATCACCTTGCCTGAACTTGGAAGCTGGACCTGACCGTGCATGAGGGCCATTGCGGAGAGCGCGACGGGCCAACCTTCG
>JAQGHZ010000757.1 GCA_028291485.1 Rubritepida sp.
TGGCGCCGCCCAGCAGCGCCGTGATGAGCGAGGTGCCGAGGTTGGGCTGCTTGAAGATCAGCCCGACCGGGACCAACACCAGCACCGCCGGGATCACCAGGAAGATGGGGTTCCCCACGCGCTCCCAGCTCGCCCGGTGGAACCAGGCCGCGAGAACCAGCACCAGGACGATCTTCATCAGCTCCGAGGGCTGGAGTTGCAGGGGACCGAGATCCACCCAGCGTTGCGCGCCCTTCCCCACCTCGCCGTGCAGCGCCACCATCACCAGCAGTCCGATGCCGACGACGTAGGCGACCGGCGCCGCCCGGGCGATCAGCCGGATGTCGACGAAGCCGATGCAGAGCATCATCACCAGGCAGAAGCCGAAGCGCAGCGCGTGCTTGGTGGCGTAGAGGTCCGGATTGCCGCTGCCCGCCGAATAGAGCGCGACATAGCCGACCGCCGCGACGGCACAGAGCAGCAGCACGAAGATCCAGGGAATCTGCCACAGCTTCTGCAGGATCCCCGCCCCGCGATCGCGGGTGAGCAGGCGCTTCTCGAAGACCGTCGAACCGGACATGCTTTATGGCCTCAAGCACCGGGCGGCGGCTCCGCCGCCTTGGCTTCGCCGCGCGAAAGGCGCGCGAGTTGGAAGGTTGGTCAGGCGGCGCCGGCCGCTGTGTGGCCGGAAGCTCGACGGCCGGCGACCGCCCTGCTGCGCCATCGCTTCGCCCGTCACGTCCCGCGCACCACATCCGCCACACGCTGGCCCGGGGCCGCGCGGAAGCGGTTGAAGGTTTCGAACATCGCGTCCCGCGCCAGCGGCCCGGCGGCCGCGGCGCCCGAGGTGCCGTGCTCCACCACCACGCTCACCGCATAGAGCGGATTGTCGTGCGGCGCGTAGCCGACGAAGAGCGCGTGCGGGCGGTACTCCCGCGGCAGGCTCTCCACCCGGAAGCCGCGCTCGCGCTGCTCGCGCGTCACGCGGCGCACCTGGGTCGTGCCCGTCTTGCCGGCCATCTGCCCGAAGCCGCCCGGCAGCCGCGCGATCTGCGCCGTGCCGCCGCCCTCGTTCACCACCGCCCACATGGCCTCGCGGACCAGGCGCATGTCGCGGTCGGCGATGCCCATCAAGGGCCAGTCTTCCGGACGTCCGCCGCGCGCGGGCCGGCCGCCGATGCTGCGCGTGAGGTGCGGCTGGACCGCTCGTCCCGTGGCCAGCCGCGCCGTCATCGTGGCGAGGCTCAAGGGGGTCAGCTGATAGAAGCCCTGGCCGATGCCGTGCACCACCGTGTCGCCCAGCGCCCAGCCCTTGCCCTGCGCCTCGCGCCATTCGCGCGTCGGCACCAGGCCGCGCCGCGTGCCCGGCAGCTCGATGTCGAGGTCCACGCCCAGGCCGAAGCGCCGCGCCATGGCCGCGATCCGGTTGATGCCCAGCCGCTTGGCCATCTCGTAGAAATAGACGTCACAGCTCAGCTTGATGCCGCTGCGCATGTCGAGCCCGCCATGCCCGCTGCGGTTCCAGCAATGGAAACGGCTCTCGCCCAGGTCGAAATGGCCAGGGCAGTTCACCCGCTCGCCCGGGCTCACCACCCGCGCCTCCAGCGCCGCCAGCGCGACCACCATCTTGAAGGTGGAGCCCGGCGCGTAGAGCCCGTTGGTCGCCTTGTTGATGAGCGGCGTGGCGCGGTTGGCGGTCAGCTGCTGCCACTGCGCGTTACTCACGCCCGAGTTGAAAACGTTCGGGTCGAAGCTCGGCTGGCTCGCCATGGCGAGCACCTCGCCGTTGCGCGCATTCATCACGACGATCGAGGTCCCTTCCTCGATCTTCCCGCGGATGGTCTTCTGCAACTCGGTGTCGACGCTGATCTCGATGTCTTGGCCGGGCTGGCCTTCGCGCCGGTCGAGCTCGCGGATGATGCGGCCGACGGCGTTCACCTCCAGCTGCACCGCGCCGGCGCGGCCGCGCATCGCGAGATCGTGGTAACGCTCGATCCCCGAGCGCCCCACCCGGATGCCTGGGAGCTGCAGCAGCGGGTCGCCGTCCATGTCGCGCTCGGCGGGCGGGGCCACATAGCCCACGATATGGGCGAGATGCTCGGCCTCGGGGTAGATGCGCGTCGTGCCGACGTCGATGAGGATGCCAGGCAGGTCGGGCGCATTCACCTCGATGCGCGCCATCTCCTCCCAGGCCAGGAACTCGCGGACGATGACAGGCACGAAGCGCCGGCGGCGGCGCATCTCGCGCTCGATGCGGGCCCGCTCGTGGTCGGCCAGCGGCACGATGCGGCTGAAGGTCTCCAGCGTGGCGCCGACGTCCGAGGTCTGCTCCGCCACCAGCAGGGCGCGCCAGTTCAGCCGGTTGCCGGCGATGACCTCGCCGTTGCGGTCCAGCACGCGGCCGCGCGGCGGCGAGAGCAGGCGGGCCGAGAGGCGGTTCTCCTCGGCCAGCGTCGCATAGCGCTCGCCCTGCTCCACCTGGAGCGTGTGCAGTCGGTAGCCGAGGAAGCCGAAGAGGCCGAGCTGCCCGGTCGCCATGAGCAAGGCGCGGCGCGTGAAGACGGAGCGGCGCTGCTCCTCCTCGCGCTTGATGCCCCTCATGGTGAAGTTGGCGATGCCGCCCTTCTCGCGCCGGAAGCGCAGGATACGTGGCAACTTCATGAGAGCGCGCCTCCGGCGCGACGCAGCTTCACAGCGCGAGCTCCGCCCGGCGCATGGCCGTGTGCAGCCGGGTCAGCACCCAGGCCAGCATGGGATAGAGGCCGACCGAGACGCCGAACTGCGTGATGCCCGGCGTCGTCGGGGGCAGGTGCCAGCCCAGCACCGCCTCCAGCCCCCAGCCGAGGCCGGTTGCGCCGGCGGCGAAGGCGCAGAAGATCAGCCAGGTCGCCAGGAAGGACTGCCGGACCAGCACGTCGCGCCAGCGCAGCGCCACCCCGTGCACCACGAGCAGCGTCAAGACCCCCGCGCCGAGCGGGGCAAAGGAGAGAAGATCCTGCAAAAGACCCAGGAGGAACACCACGGGCGCGGGCATGGCAGCCGGCCGGAAGATCGTCCAGAAGAAAATGCCCGGCAGCGCCAGCGCCGCAATCAGCCCGGGCGCGCCGACGGGCACCGCCGCCAGGACGATGAGGAAGGCCGTGAAGACGGCCGGAAAGCCGGCCCGCGCCCCGGCGTCGAGCCGCCGCAGCAGACCCATGGGCGGCTCGGGGCGGCCCTTGATGTCCATGATGTCAGCGCCCCATGGCGTCAGCGCCGGCCGGCGGCCCGCGGCTCGGGCCGCGCCACCGCCTCGGGCGGCAGGATGCCGGAGAGGCCGAAATCGAAGAGCCGCAGCACGTCGAGCCGGTCGAGCTGGGCGAAGAGCTCCACCTCGGCCGCGCCGCTCTCGCTCCAGCGCACCACGCCGACGGGCAGCCCGGCCGGGAAGGCGCCGGCCTGGGCGCTGGTCACGACCCGGTCGCCCTCGCGGGGCGTGGTGCCCTCGGGCCAATGCTGCAGCCGCGGGCGCGCCGCATTGTTGCCGACCATGATCGCGCGGGCCCGGCTGCCCTCCAGCGTCACGGGGATACGGCTGTTGATGTCGGTCGCCAGCAGGACGCGGGCGGAGCGGCTGCCCACCTCGGTCACGCGGCCGGCGAAGCCGCGCTCGTCCAGCGCGACCTGGCCCTTGCGGATATTGTGCTGCGGCCCGGCGGCGAGCAGCACGGCCCGCGCATAGGTGCCGCCGGCATCGGCGACGACGCGGGCGGTACGGTACTGCGGCGCCGGCTCGGGCACCCAGGAGAGCTGGCGGCGCAGCAGGGCGTTCTCGGCCTCCAGCGCGAGGGCCGTCGCCTGCCAGCGGCGCAGGCGCTCATTTTCCTCGATCAGCCGGGCGTTCTCGGTGCGGATGTTCCACAGCGTCTGGGCCTCGGCGACCGTGTCGCGCACGGCGGAGAAGGGCTGCTGCACCGCGCCCCAGATCGGCGAGAGCGCGTCGGCCAGCGCCATGCGGGCGCGCTCGATCAGCAGGGCGTCCGCCTTGCCGAGCAGCATGGCGCCGAAGGCCGCCGCGATCAGCACCGGCAAGGAGAGCCGGGCGAGGGCCTGACGCAGTGGGATACTGAGACGGATCATCAGCGCTCCGCCCTAAAGGGGGGTAAATCCGGGGGTTCAATCCGTAATCAATACATCGAAGTCAGCACTTGGCGAAGCCGCTTCAGCTCCTCCAGGGCGCGTCCCGTGCCGAGGGCGACGCAATTCAGCGGCTCCTCTGCCACCACAACGGGCAAGCCTGTCGCATCGCGCAGCACCTCATCCAGACGATGGAGCAGCGCACCGCCGCCTGTCAGCACGATTCCCTTGTCGACGATATCGGCCGCCAGCTCGGGGGGAGTATTCTCCAGGGCGACCTTCACCGCGTCCACGATCTGGATGACCGGCTCCATCAGCGAGATCGCGATCTCCCGCTGGCTGACGATGACCTCGCGGGGGACGCCATTCATCAGGTCGCGGCCCTTCACCTCCATCAGCGGGCCGTCCTCGCTGTCGAAGGGCGGGGAGGCCGCGCCGATGCCCATCTTGATGCGCTCGGCGCTGCTCTCGCCGATCAGCAGGTTGTGGGTGCGGCGGATGTAGCTGATCACCGCCTCGTCCATCTTGTCGCCGCCGACGCGCACGCTGCGCGCATAGACGATGCCGCCCAGCGAGATCACGGCGACCTCGGTCGTGCCGCCGCCGATGTCCACGACCATGGAGCCCGAGGGCTCGGTCACGGGCAGGCCGGCGCCGATCGCGGCCGCCATGGGCTCCTCGATGAGCAGGACCTTGCGGGCGCCGGCGCTCTCGGCGCTCTCCTGGATCGCGCGGCGCTCGACGGCGGTGGAGCCGGAGGGCACGCAGACGATGATCATCGGCGAGGTGAAGCTGCGCCGGTTGTGCACCTTGCGGATGAAATGCTTGATCATCTCCTCCGCCACCTCGAAATCGGCGATAACGCCGTCGCGCAGCGGGCGGATGGCGGCGATGTTGCCCGGCGTGCGGCCGAGCATCTGCTTGGCCTCCTCGCCCACGGCGAGGACCTGCTTGCGACCGCGATTGTCGGAGATGGCGACGACGGAAGGCTCGTTCAGCACAATGCCCCGGCCCTTCACGTAAACCAGCGTGTTGGCGGTACCGAGGTCAATGGCCATGTCGGCGGAGAGGAAGCCGAACAGGCGTGAGAACATGCGGGAGGGCCTTCCGAGGCAGGGTGGGAGGGGGGTGGCGTAGCCCCAGTCGCCAGCCGGGGCAAGCTGGGCTGATGCGAGTGAGCTCCGCCCCCTCGCGCTCCCCCGCCAGGGCTTTTTGCCCTGGACCCTGTTAATTCAGGAAAATCAAAAATTTATCGAAGGTGCAGGAAACTGAGTTTCCTGCCGGGGTGCTCGAGGGGCAGAGCCCCTCGATCTCCCTCACTCCGCCGCGCTGACCGCCGGCGGCTCCGTCCGCTCCCGCTTCACGAGCAGCTTATTCAATGCGTGGACATAGGCCCGCGCCGAGGCGACGATGGTATCCGTATCCGCCCCCTGCCCGTCCACGAGCTTGCCCTCTTCCTCGATGCGCACGGTCACCCGCGCCTGGGCATCGGTGCCGCCGGTCACGCTCTGCACGGCGTAGAGCTTGAGGTTGCCGCCATGCGGGAAGGCCTGGCGGATGGCGTTGAAAGTCGCGTCCACCGCGCCGTCGCCGCCCGACATGCCCTCGACCTTGTCGCCGTCCACTTCCAGCACCACGGTCGCCATCGGCCGGGTGCCCATGCCGGTCGCGACCGTCATGCCCGTGAGCTTGATGCGCTCGTTGGCGCGGCCGACCTCGTCGTCGACCAGGGCGGCGATGTCCTCGTCGTAGACGACCTTCTTGCGGTCGGCCAAATCCTTGAAGCGCTTGAAGGCGTCGTTGAGCTGGTTGTCGCCCACCTCGTAGCCCAGGGTCTTCAGCCGGTCACGGAAGGCGGCGCGGCCGGAATGCTTGCCGAGGACGATGGAGTTGGTCGTCCAGCCCACGGATTCCGGCGTCATGATCTCGTAGGTCGAAGCGTCCTTCAGCACGCCGTCCTGGTGGATGCCGCTCTCATGCGCGAAGGCGTTGCGGCCGACGACCGCCTTGTTCGGCTGCACGTCGAAGCCCGTGATGGTGGCCAGCAGCTTCGAGGTCCGCAGGATCTTCTTCGTCTCGATGCCCGTGCGCAGCTTCAGCACATCCTGCCGGGTGCGCAGCGCCATCGCGACCTCCTCGAGGGCGGCATTGCCCGCGCGCTCGCCGATGCCGTTGATGGTGCACTCGATCTGCCGCGCGCCGGCCTGGATGGCGGCGATCGTGTTGGCGACGGCCAGGCCCAGGTCGTTGTGGTTGTGCGCGGAGAAGATGACCTTGTCGGCGTCCGGCACCTTGTTCATCAGCGTCGAGAAGATCAGGCCCATATCGGCCGGCAGCGAGTAGCCGACCGTGTCGGGGATGTTGATCGTCGTCGCGCCCGCCTTGATGGCCGTCTCCACGCAGCGGCACAGGAAGTCGAGGTCGGAGCGAGAGCCGTCCTCGGCCGACCATTCGACGTCGGCCGCGTGGTTGCGGGCGAGCTTCACGCTCTCGGCGATGCGTTCCAGCACCTCGTCGCGCGTCATGCGCAGCTTCACGCGCATGTGCAGGTCGGAGGTCGCGAGCACGATGTGGATGCGCGGCCGCGCGGCGGGCTTCGTCGCCTCGGCAGAGGAGAGAATATCGGCGGTGTTGGCGCGCGACAGGCTGGCGATGACCGGCCCGTCCTTGGAGAAGCGCCTGGCGATGGACTGCACGCTCTCGAAGTCGCCGGGGCTCGCGATGGCGAAACCGGCTTCCAGCACGTCGGCGCCGAGCTCGTGCAGGGCCTCGGCCATGCGCAGCTTCTCGTCGAGGTTCATGGAGAAGCCGGGCGACTGCTCGCCGTCGCGCAGGGTCGTGTCGAAAATGATGATACGGCCGCTGTCCAGCTTGCCGAAGGAGGGATGGGCGATGCTCATGGCGCGTTCTCGTTGGTTCGGTGTTTTCCCGGTGCACAATCCCCGCGAACGGGGTCCCCTGAGCGGTGCTGGCCTCAGACGGCCTGCGTCACACCCAGGGGCGGGAAAGTCGAAGCGAAAGGAGGGCGAGCGAGAGCGCCCGGGTCCCGAAGAGCCCGGCGGACATCGCAGAAATTGCGGTGTGCGTCGCCATGGCGAAAGCTTTAGCCGCCGGAATGGTCCGGATCAAGTGCGATGCGAAGATGGACGGACGGTAAGCCTTTCCGTCAAGCTCCCGGAAAACCCGGAGGAAACAATGCTGCGTCTCGCCCTCGCCCTCTGCACACTGCTGCCATGCCTGCCGGTTGCCGCCCAGGAGTGGCAGCCCGACCGTGCCGTGCGGATCATCCTCCCCTTCCCGCCCGGCGGCGCCACCGACCTCATCGCCCGCGTGCTCGCCGACCGCGCGAGCCGCGACCTGCCCAACCGCTGGGTGGTCGAGAACCGCTCCGGCGCCAACGGCAATATCGGCATGGCCGCCGCCGCCCAGGCCGCGCCGGACGGCTACACGCTGGGCGCCTGCACCATCGGCAACTGCGCGATCAATGCCGCGATCTACGCGCGCATGCCCTTCGACATCGAGCGCGACCTCGTGCCCGTCTTCTGGAGCGGCAGCGTGATGAACGCGATGGTCGTGCGGCCCGACCACCCGGCCCGCACCTTCCAGGAATTCGTCGCCTGGGCGAAGCAGCCCGGCCGCCAGGTGAGCTATTCGTCCTCGGGCTTCGGCAGCTCCAACCACCTGCTGCCGGAGTTCATCAACGGCAGGCTCGGCCTGCACATGGTGCACGTGCCGTTCCGGGGCGGCGCGCCTGGCATGCAGGCGGTGATCGCCGGCGACACGCAGATGATGTTCGAGAACACGCCGACCCTGATCGGCAGCATCCGTGGCGGCCAGCTCCGCGCGCTCGCCGTCAGCGGCTCCGCCCGGGACCCGGCCCTGCCCGACGTGCCGACGCTGGAGGAATCCGGCCTGCCCAATGCCGTCATCGAGCCGTGGTTCGGCTACATGGCGCCGCGTGGCACGCCGGCCCATGTGGTGGCGCGGCTCAATGCCCTGTTCAACATGGCGCTGGCCGACGAGGTCGTGCAGGCCCGCCTGCGCGACCTCGGCGCCCGGCCCGAGGGCGGCCCGCCCGAGCGCTTCGTCGCCCATGTGCGCAGCGAGATCGCGCGCTGGCGCGAGGTGGTGGAGGTGAACCGCATCGAGCGGATCGCGGAGTAGAGTCCGGTCGTCCCGGGCTCATTCGGCACAGGCGCTCACGCGCTGGCGGGAGGCGCCAGCCTCGTCCTCGTCCGCCGTCACCTCGCGGCAGCGGAACCGGCGATAGACGCGGCCGTCGTAGCGCCAGGTGGTGACGTTATAAGTGGCGGCATTGGTGCGGGACTCGATCGTGACGTCGCGCGCGCGGCCGCCGATGGCGCGCTCCAGCCGGAAGCCGTAGCCCGTATCCTCCAGGACGAGGCGGTAGCCGCGCCCGTCACGGACCGCGATGGAATAGGCACAGTTCACGTTGCCGCAATCGCCGTGGATCAGCCAGGCGCCGAGGCCCGGCGCGAGGCGCATGAGCTCGGGCGCGCCAGGCACGCGCTCCAGCTCCGGTTCCCAGGGCAGCGTCGGCCCGTCGGCATGGGCCAGGGCAGCCAGCCGGCGATGGCGCCAGAAGGCCTGCCGCTCCGGCGTCAGCGTGGCGCGGACCGCGCCGTGATCGGCGAGCACCTCGGCGATGTCGGGCCGGTCGATCCCGCCGGCGACGGCGATGGGCGCGTCGCCGGCAACGGGCTCGTCGGCGGATTCGCTGACCAGGACCAGGGCCAGCGTGTCCAGGTCGGCCTCGCGCCGGGCCTCGATCCCGCCGAGGCAGCCCATGAAGCGGGGGAGCAGGCCGGCGCCCTCGGGCGCGGTGGACTCGATCAGCGCCTGCAGCAGGCGCGGCTCGGCGGCACAGACGAGGATTCCGGCGAGGCCAGGCGCATCCGCAGGGCCAAGCCCGGCCGCCAGCATCAGCCGGAAGGTCGGGCGCTCGCCGAGCCGGACCAGCCGCGTCCAGAGCCGGTCGCCTTCCACCTCGGCCAGGGCGTCGCCGAAGGAGTCGCGCGGGCAGCGTAGCAGCAGGGTGCGCGTGGTCCCGCGCAGCGCGCCCATCCAGGACGCCTCCACCCGGGCATCGTCGCCGATCGAGACCCAGCCCTGCACCGCCTGTCGCGGCAGGGTGGCGCAGAGCACGGCGTCCGGCGCCGCCTCGACCAGCGCGGCCCAGCGGCCGAGCAGCGGCTCGGCGCGGGCGGCGCGCTCCGCCAGCACGTCCTCGCCGAGCTGCGCCAGCACCGGAATTCTCCGTCGCGTGCCGTTGCGCGAGTCGGCGGCGACAGCGCCGAGGTCCAGCGCCGCGAGCCGGCGGAAGGCACCCTCCCCTTCCTCGCCCGGTGGGACCTGCCGGATCAGCTCGGCCAGCGCGTCGGGATAGGGGCGCATCCCGGCCTCCAGCATGGCCTCGACCAGCGCGGGCGGCGGCCGGCGCGACGGATTGGTGAGCATGGTGAAGGGCAGCGAGCAGGCCGGTTCCGCCGCGCGCTCCGGCGGGATCAGCGGCAGCATCGCCGCGGCGGCCGCGAAATTGGCGCCGTCGCGGCCGAAGATCAGCTGGCCCAGCAAGGTGCAGCGGCGCTCCGGTGCAGTGAGCCCGGCAATGCGGAGAAAGAGCGCCTCCTCGCCCGGCACCGCGGCAAGGCGCGTGGCCAGCGAGCCGCCGCTGCTGCCCACGGGGCCGGTGATCTGCGCCTCAGGCGCGAAGCCGGCCGTCGCCGCCGATTCCGCGAAGGCCTGGACCGTGGCGCGCATCGCCTCGTCCGGCGAGGCGGCCAGCGCGTCCACCACCGCGAAGGCGGGCGGGCGCTCCGCCGGACGGTCGGGC
>JAQGHZ010000761.1 GCA_028291485.1 Rubritepida sp.
CTTCCATCGGGCCACCGGAGAGCGTCGTCTGACGCTCGTAGAGCAGCGCCCCGCCCTCGGCGGAGACGTTGCGGAAGAGGTTGCTCAGGGCCTTGGCGACGGCGAGGCCGAGCTCGCAGCCCGTGCCAACGCGGGTCATGACGTGAATGGTGTGCGCGCCGCGCTCGGTCCAGGCGCCGAGCTGGCCCATCTCGATCGCGGACATGCCCTCGCCTTCGGTCTCGATCGCCAGCCAGGCGCCGCTCGCCGGGAGGGGATCGAGGGTCTCGTTCGGCCATTCCACCGGCAGGCCGGCCAGGGGGGCAATGGGACCGGCGACAGCGGCCTCGATGCGGGCGCGAGCGTCATCCCAGGGGACGGTGGAGGTCATCCGCCGCGCACCCATAGCTCGTAGCCGTCGACCACGGCTCCGGCATAGCGCGGGATCGCGCCCTGGATGGTGTAGGCGATGCCGTCGATCAGGATCCGGTCCGGCTTTTTCAGCGGCGCGGCGATGGCGCCGAGGTCGGGGCCGATGATGACCTTGAGGTCGCCCTGCTGCACCAGGCCGACGAGCTCGGTCGGCTTGTAGGCGGATTCCTTGCCCAGCCGCGTGGCCGAGGTGAAGGCCTCGGTTTTGCCAATGCGGCGCTGCAGCACCATGCCGCGGCCGAAGCGCGCCAGCATGCGCGCGGTGGTGCCGGCGAGGCTCACAGGCGGTAGACCTTGTAGGGGGCGAGGTCGCAGAGCTCCTGCGCCGACAGCTTATCGGGGTCGAAATAGGAGACCTGCCCAACGTCCTGCGAGCTCTCGCTGCGAACATTTGGGTCGCGGCCACTGGCGGCGCGGATGCGGGTCACGCGATCGATGCAGACACGCCGCACATCGCCGGGGAGGTCGCTCCCGCCTTGCGACGGCAGAAGCCAGCCGGCGGCGTACTCCACCGTGACCTTCACCGCGCGCCAGCTGCAGCGCGCATTGCCGGCCAGGCGGTTGACGAGGCCGGCCTTGGCATCCACCTCGAAATCCGTGCCCTCGGTGAGCGTCGCGCCGTCGGCGACGAGGCTGGTGATCGTCGCGACCTGGTCGCGGGACAGAATCAGGGAACCGCACCAGCGAGCCGGCCGGAAGACCTCCCGCAGGCTCTCCCGCCCGAAGACGCGGCCGTTGCACGCGCTCGAGATCAGATCGCTGACCTGGCCGATCAGCGCGTTCAGGTCATTGTCGGAGATCGTGTCGGACGGCCCCAAACCGGGGCGCACGTCGGCCGCGGTCGCCAGGCGGCGATCCGGGGCAGGCGTGACCACGGTGAGGATGCTGTCCGACATCAGATCAGACTTCAGCCTTCGCTGCCTTGGCTTCGGCCGCGACCTGCTTCGAGTAGTCGGGCAGGCCCTTCGGCACGGCGACGCCATTCTTCTCGGCGTAGGCCACCGCGCCCGGGTCGGCGTCGGCGAGGCCGGAGGAAACGAGACCCTTGACCATGCTCTCGGGCAGGTCGGGCGTGCAGTCACAAGGAAGCACGACGCCATCCACGGTTGTGGCGGAGAGAATGCGAACTTTCATGTCGGGAAGCCTTCTGCGGTGGAGGAGGGCCCGGCGGCACCGCCGCCGGGCGAGCGGCGATCAGGTCGCCGAGTTGGCGTACCAGCGGACCGGCGTCGCGGCGGAGACGAGCCGCCCGTCGGTGCGCTGGAAGGCGATGAAGGCGATCTGACCATTCTCCGCGAAGCGCTCGTTCAGGCGCGTGACACGCAGGCCGAGCACATCGCGGATGACGTAGTTGCTCAGGTTGCCGAAGAGCGCGCTCTTGGCATTGGCCGCCATGACCGGCATGTCCTGGTTGATCCGGACGGGATAGCCGAGGATCGTGTCCGCGGCACCGACCGTGAAGCCGGGCAGGAAGAGCGGCCGGTTCTGGGCGTCCTTCAGCTTCTTCACCACCTTGAAGGAGGTGTCGTGCATCATGAAGGACGAGCCCTGGCGATAGGCCGGGTCCACCGAATGCTCGAGCTCGATCAGGTCATCGGTGATGATGGAGCCCGTCTGGCCCGTGGTGCCCGTGCGGCCCAGCGCGGCACCGGTGATGATGCCCTCGGGCTGCGTGGTGCCGTTGCCCGTGGTGAAGTGAGGGTTCTGGCCGCGGGCGAAGCGTCCCGCCAGGGCATCGCGGATCAGCGTGTCGAAGTCGAAGGCGCTGTCCTGCAGCAGCTCGATGCTGATCGGCAGATAGCCGGAGCGATAGGTCCAGGACTTCAGCGTCTTGGAGCCGAAGCCGAGGTCGGTACCGGCCGCGCCGGCCGTATTCTCCGCCACGATGGTGGCGACGTTGGCGGTGTCGTCCATGGTCGGCCAGGGCAGATCGACGCCCGTATCGGTCTTGATCTCCCGACCGGCCGCGCGCATGCCGCCGAAAGCCTTCTGCGCGATCAGCAGATCCCGCATGAACTCCGGCGCCACCGTGTAGCCACCGGCGCCCGGCGTGCCCACGGCGCCCGCGCCCTGGATGCGCTTCGCCATGACGCGCCGATCATCGTCGGTCAGTTTGGATTGGTCGCCCGTGATGTAGGCCACGATGCGCCGGCGCTCGGCCTCGGCCTCCTGCTGCACCTGGCCCTGCGGGACGCCGCGCTCGCCGGCGACCTCAGCCTGCGCTTCCGCGAGGTCCGCGGCCATTTTATCGGCCTTCTCGATGCCATCGATGCGGGTCATGAGGCCGTCGGCCTCGCCCATCATACGATCGGCCTCCGCCATCTGCTCGGGCGTGCAGTCGGCCTTGTTCAGGATCTCGCGCGCGTTGATGATCAGCTTGCCGCGGTCGCCACGCAGCTTCTTCGCAAGTGCGGACATGGTCAGTTCCTTCGATGTGGGAAGGCCGCCCGTGGCGGCCGGATCGGCGCGGTTGACCCGCGCGCCACGGGGTTCGGTCAGGCGCGCTCGGCGAGACGCAGCAGCGCCAGGCGGCGCGTGATGTCCGCCTGGAGGGCCAGTGCGACCGGCATCGCGGGGTCCGGATGCTCGATCACGGCGTCGAGAAGGCCGGCCGTGAGGGCTTCGGGGCCGGTATAGTAGGTCTCGGCCTGCATCGCGGCCGCATAGTCCTCGACGGGCAGGCTGCCGCGGCCGGCATAGATGGCCGCCATCATGCCGTCGGTTTTGCGGAGGATCTCCGCCGTGGCGGACATGTCGGCCTCGTTGCCGATGGATAGCGCCCAGGCGCGATGGATCATCACGAGGCTGGACGAATAGGCGTGCCGTTTCGTGCCGGCCATCAGGACGATGGAGGCGGCGGAGGCGGCGACGCCGTCCACGACCGTGGTGACGTTCCCGCGCTGCGAAAGCATGTTGAAGATGGCCATGCCGTCGT
>JAQGHZ010000763.1 GCA_028291485.1 Rubritepida sp.
CCGGGGCGGGGGCGGGGGCAGCGGGCTTGGCGGGAGCGGCGGCGGCGCCGGAACCGGCCGCGATGCTGCCGAGCAGCGCGCCGGGTTCAACCTCGGCGCCCTGCTGGGCGGTGATCGCCTCCAGCACGCCCGCGGCCGGCGCGTTCACCTCGACGGTGACCTTGTCGGTCTCGAGCTCGACCAGCGGCTCATCCGCCGCCACAGCCTCGCCGGCCTGCTTGAGCCAGCGAGCCACGGTCGCGGTGCTGACGCTTTCGCCCAGGGTGGGCACGAGAATCTCGGTTGCCATGGTCTTCGCTCTATTCCTGGCGGCTACTTAAAGCAGTTGCGACCAGGACGTCAGCCCGAACACGCGCCGACGTCCCGAAAAAACCTCAGAGACCGAGGGCCGTCCGGACCAGCGTGTCCTGCTGGGCCTGATACACCTTGGCGAGGCCGGTGGCCGGGCTGGCCGCGGCCTCGCGGCCCACGTAGTCCGGCCGCTTCGCCTTGATGTCCAGCCCCTTCAGCACCGCCTCGATTCGCCGGTCCACGAAGTTCCAGGCGCCGTTGTTCTCCGGCTCCTCCTGGCACCACACGACCTCGGCATTCTTATAGGGGGCGAGCGCCTGGGCGAGGCTCTTATCCGGGAAGGGATAGATCTGCTCCACTCGGATCAGCCCCACGTCGTTGATGCCCTTGGCCTGCCGCTCCTGCACCAGGTCGTAATAGACCTTGCCGGAGCAGAGCACGACGCGCTTCACCTTCTCGTCCGGCGCGATCGCCTCGACCTCGGGGATCACGGAGCGGAAGGCGCTGCCCGGGCCGAACTCGGCCAGGCTGCTGACCGCCAGCTTGTGCCGCAGCAGGCTCTTCGGCGTCATGATGACGAGCGGCTTGCGGTAATTGGCCTTCAGCTGCCGGCGCAGGGCGTGGAAGTAGTTGGCCGGGGTGGTGAAGTTGCAGACCCGGATGTTCCGCTCGGCGCAGAGCTGCAGGTAGCGCTCCAGCCGGGCGGAGGAGTGCTCCGGCCCCTGCCCTTCCTGCCCGTGCGGCAGCAGCATCACGAGGCCGGACATCCGGAGCCACTTCGTCTCGCCCGAGGCGATGAACTGGTCGATGATGACCTGCGCGCCATTGGCGAAGTCGCCGAACTGCGCCTCCCACAGCACCAGCGTCTTGGGATCGGCCAGCGAATAGCCATAGTCGAAGCCCAGCACGCCGAACTCGGCCAGCAGGGAGTTGAAGGCCTCGAACTTGGCCTGCCCCTCCTTGATGTTGTTCAGCGGCACGTATTCCTGCTGGCTCACCTGGTCGACCAGCACCGCATGGCGCTGGCTGAAGGTGCCGCGCTGCACGTCCTCACCCGAGAGGCGGACGCGATGGCCCTCCAGCAGCAGGGTGCCGAAGGCCAGCGCCTCGCCGGTCGCCCAGTCGATGCCCTCGCCGTTCTCGATCGCGTTCTTCTTCACCTCGAGCTGGCGGGTGATCTTGGGGTTCGCGCCAAAATCGGCCGGCACGCGGCAGAGCGCGCCGCCCACCTCGCGCAGCGTGTCGAGCGAGACGGCCGTCTCGTGCAGCTGCTCCGCGCCCTCGCCATTGCCGACCGCCTTGAGGCCGGACCAATGGCCTTCCAGCCAGTCGGCCTTGTTGGGCTTGAAGCTGGCGGAGGCCTGGAAGGCGTCCTCCATCTTGGCGTTGAAGGCGTCCTGGATGGACTTCGCGTCCTCGGCCTTGAGGCTGCCCTCGGCGGCCAGCTGCTCGGCGTAGAGAGTCCGCGTCGTCTTCAGCGAGCGGATGCGGTTGTACATCACGGGCTGGGTGAAGGCGGGCTCGTCGCCCTCGTTATGGCCGTGGCGGCGGTAGCAGACGATGTCGAGGACGACATCCGCCTGGAAGCGCATGCGGAACTCGGTGCAGAGCCGCGCGCACCAGACCACCGCCTCGGGGTCGTCGCCGTTCACATGCAGGATCGGCGACTGGATCGCCTTGGCCACGTCCGTGCAGTAGAGGCCCGAATAGGCATGCGCGGGGACGGTGGTGAAGCCGATCTGGTTGTTGGTCACGATATGGATCGTGCCGCCGGTGCGGTAACCGATGAGCTGGCTCATCGCCAGCGTCTCATAGACTAGGCCCTGGCCGGCGAAGGCCGCGTCGCCATGCAGCAGGATGCCCATGACGCTGGTGCGCTTCTTGGTGTCGCCCGCCATGTCCTGCCGCGCGCGGACCTTGCCGGCGACGACGGGGTTCACCGCCTCCAGATGCGAGGGGTTGGGCTGCAGCGAGAGGTGGACGGTCTTGCCGCCGATCTCGATGTCGGTGGAGGTGCCGAGGTGGTACTTCACGTCGCCCGAGCCCTGGACGTCGTCCGGCTTGAAGCTGGAGCCCTTGAACTCGGAAAAGACCTGCACGAAGGGTTTCTGCACCACGTTCACGAGCACGTTGAGGCGCCCGCGATGCGCCATGCCGATGGCGATCTCGTTCACGCCCTGCCCGGCCGCCGTCTCGATGCTGGCCAGCACGGCGGGGATGGTGCTCTCGCCACCCTCCAGGCCGAAGCGCTTGGTGCCGACATACTTCTTGGCGCAGAAGGCCTCGAAGCCCTCGGCCTCGGTCAGCTGGGTCAGGAGCTTGCGCTTGTCATCCGCGCCGAAGCTGCCGGCCCAGGGGGCGCCCTCGATGCGCTGCTGGATCCAGGACTTCTGGTCCGGGTCCTGGATGTGCATGAACTCGACGCCGATATGGCCGCAATAGGTGGCCCGCAGCCGCTCCATGATCTGGCGGATCGTGGCAGTCTCGAGGCCCAGCACCTTGTCGATGAAGATCGGCCGGTCGAGATCGGCCTCCTCGAAGCCCCAGAACTTCGCCGAGAGCTCCGGATGGGCCGGCGTGACCTGCAGGCCCAGCGGGTCGAGCTGCGCCTCCAGATGGCCGCGCACGCGATAGGAGCGGATGAGCATGAGCGCCCGGATGCTGTCGAGCACCGCGCGGCGCGTGGCCTCCGGATCGGCGGCCGGCGCGGCGCCCTTGGCCGGGGCGGCGCCCTTCGGCGCGGGCTTCGCCTCTTCCGCCGGCGCGAAGCCGCCGCGCGAGCGCGGCGCCCAGGAGGCGCCCATCGCGTCGGTCAGGACGGCGCGAGCGTCATCGTTCAGGGCGTCGAAAAGTTCCGCGAAGGAGGGGTCGACCCTCGTGGGATCCTCGACCCACCTGGCATAGGTGTCGGCGAGATACGTGGCGTTCGCCCCGTTCATCGCACTTGCGAGGATGTCCACTCCGGCCATTTGTCGTCGCTCCATTCCGCATGTTTGGCGGATAAGAATGCAATCTTCGGACCATATGGGCCCGATTCCTAAAACAATATGAGCATTCGGGCGGGAATTAGGCGTCCCGCCCGACGCAGGTCAGCCCTTCGCCTTTAGCCCTTGAGGGCACGCACCATGGTCGAGCCCAGCGAGGCCGGGCTGTCGGCCACATGGATGCCGGCGGCCGCCATGGCTTCCATCTTCGCCGCCGCCGTGTCCTGGCCGCCCGAGATCACCGCGCCGGCATGGCCCATGCGGCGGCCCGGAGGGGCCGTGGCACCGGCGATGAAGCCGACGACCGGCTTGTTCGGCTTGCCGGGACCGAAATTCTCGCTCTTCAGGAACTCGGCCGCGAGGATCTCGGACTGGCCGCCGATCTCGCCGATCATGATGAGCGACTTGGTCTCGTCATCCGCCATGAACAGCTCGAGCACGTCGATGAAGTCCATGCCCTTCACCGGATCGCCGCCGATGCCGACGCAGCTGGACTGGCCGAGGCCGGCCGCCGTGGTCTGCGCCACCGCCTCATAGGTCAGCGTGCCGGACCGCGACACGATACCGACCGAGCCGCGACGATGGATGTGGCCGGGCATGATGCCGATCTTGCAGGCATCCGGCGTGATGACGCCCGGGCAGTTCGGCCCGACGAGGATGGAGTCCGACCCGTCCAGCGCGCGCTTCACCTTCACCATGTCGAGCACCGGGATGCCCTCGGTGATGCAGATGATGAGCGGGATCTCCGCGTCGATCGCCTCCAGGATGGAGTCGGCCGCGAAGGGCGCCGGCACGTAGATGACCGAGGCATCGGCCCCGGTCTTCTCGCGGCACTCCACCACCGTGTTGAAGACGGGCAGGTTGAGCGAGGGGTGCATCGTGCCGCCCTTGCCCGGCGTCACGCCGCCCACGTAGTTCGAGCCGTAGGCGATGCCCTGGCTCGCATGGAAGGTGCCCTGGGCTCCGGTGAAGCCCTGGGTCATCACCTTGGTGTTCTTGTCGATGAGAATGGCCATGGTTCAGGCAGCCTTCTTCACGGCGGCAACCGCCTTTTGCGCGGCATCCGCGAGATTGTCGGCCGAGGTGATGGTCAGCCCGCTTTCGGCCAGGATCTTCTTGCCCAGCTCGACGTTGGTGCCCTCGAGGCGAACGATCAGCGGCACGCTCAGCTTGAGGTTCTTGCTCGCCTCCACGATGCCGTTGGCGATCATGTCGCACTTGGCGATGCCGCCGAAGATGTTGACCAGGATGGCCTTCACATTGACGTCCGAGGTGATGATCCGGAACGCCTCGGTGACGCGCGCCGCATCTGCCGTGCCGCCCACATCGAGGAAGTTCGCCGGGGACGAGCCGTAGAGCTTGATGATGTCCATCGTCGCCATGGCCAGGCCCGCGCCGTTCACCATGCAGCCGATCTCGCCGTCGAGTGCCACGTAGTTCAGCTCGTGGTTGACGGCGTCCAGCTCCTTGGGGTCCATCTCGCTGTCGTCGCGCAGGGCCTCGAGGTCCTTGTGGCGGAACAGCGCGCTGTCGTCGAAGGAGACCTTGGCGTCCAGCGCCACGATGTCACCCGCGCCGGTCACGACCAGCGGGTTGATCTCGACGATGGCGCAGTCGAGCTCCAGGAAGGCGCCGTAGAGCGAGGTCACGAACTTCACGAAGCTGGCGACCTGCTTGCCCTCGAGTCCGAGGCCGAAGGCCAGCTTGCGGGCATGGAAGGGAAAGAGGCCCGAAGCCGGGTCCACCGCCACCTTGAGGATCTTCTCGGGGTGGTGCTCGGCAACCTCCTCGATCTCCATGCCGCCTTCCGTCGAGGCCATCACCGTCAGCCGCGAGGTCTCGCGGTCGATCAGCAGGCCCAGGTACAGCTCGCGCTTGATGTCGCAGCCGTCCTCGACATAGACGCGGCTGACGAGCTTGCCCGCCTCGCCGGTCTGCTTGGTGACCAGCGTCTTGCCGATCATCGCCTCGGCCGCCGCCTTCACGTCGGCGATCGACTTGACGACGCGGACGCCGCCCTTGCCGTTCGGATCCTCGGCGAAGCGGCCGGCGCCACGGCCGCCCGCATGGATCTGGGACTTCACCACATAGACGGGCCCGGGCAGCTTCTTCGCTGCCTCCTCGGCCTCGGCGGCCGTCCAGGCCACATGGCCTTCGAGGACCGTCACGCCATAGCGGCGCAGCAGCTCCTTTGCCTGGTATTCGTGGATGTTCATGGGTGGGGGATCCTCAAACTCAGTCCATTGTGCCAGTGGCCAGCGATTGCGACCAGTCGGCGCGGCCGTTGCGGAGCGCTTCGGCGGAGGCGGTATTCCAGTCGTATTCCTCGGCGTGGAAATTCGTCTGCCACTCCTTCCCGCGGCGCTCCAGCAGCGCCCAGCGGGCGTGCGGCGTGCCGGTTTCCATGCGGTGGAAGAAGGGGGTGAAGTCCTTATAGGCGGGCTGGCCGACCGATCCGGGATTCACGATGGTCCGCCCGTCAGGCAGCCGCATGAGCCGGGCGCGGTGGGTATGGGCGGTCAGCACCAGCGTCTCGTCGCCGGCCGCGGGCAGCAGGCCCTCCACCTCGGCGGGGCGCCGCTCGCGAATGCCATGCTCGGTCGACTCGTGCATGAGGTAGGTCAGGTCGTCCTCGGGCAGGGAATGCGTCGCCAGGATGCCCTCGCCGCGCCAGGTTATGGGCCGGGCACCGAGGGCCTCGCGCTGCGCCGCGCTCAACCTTGCCTGGGCGAAGGTGTCGGTGGCGCCCAGCTTCTCCGGCGGATCGAAGGCGACCCAGCGGTCGTGGTTGCCGCGGACGGCCACATCGGCCCCGGCATCCGCCAACATCTGAAAGCTTTCAGCCGGCCAGAGCGGGCCGGAAACCGCGTCGCCGAGGTCGACCAGCAGGTCGGGCGCGGCGCGCTTCACGGCGGCCAGCACCGCCGCCAGAGCCAGGCGGTTGCCGTGAACATCGGCGATCACGGCAACCCGCATCGGCTGGCCTTAAACGCCCAGCGCCTTGAAGTCCGCAATGAGCTTCTTCACCGCGTCGCAGGATTTGTCGAAGGCGGCCTTCTCCTCGGGGAGGAACTCGACCTCGACGATCTTCTCCACGCCGCCGGCGCCGATCACGACCGGCACGCCGACATAGAAGTCCTTCATGCCGTACTCGCCGTTCAGCATCACGGCGCAGGGCAGGACGCGCTTCTTGTCCTTCAGATAGGACTCGGCCATCGCGACAGCCGAGGCGGCCGGGGCGTAGAAGGCCGAGCCGCGCTCGAGCAGCTTCACGATCTCGCCGCCGCCATTGGCGGTGCGGTTCACGATCGCGTCGATCTTCTCCTGCGTCGTCCAGCCCATCTTGATGAGGTCGGGGACGGGGATGCCGGCGACGGTAGAGTAGCGGGTCAGCGGCACCATGGTGTCGCCGTGGCCGCCGAGCACGAAGGCCGTCACGTCCTCGACGGAGACGCCGAATTCCTCGGCCAGGAAGAGGCGGAAGCGGCTGCTGTCCAGCACGCCGGCCATGCCGACGACCTTGTTCGCCGGCAGGCCTGACTTCTGCTGCAGCGCCCAGACCATGACGTCGAGCGGGTTGGTGATGCAGATCACGAAGGCGTTCGGGGCGTAGGTCTTGATGCCCTCCGCGACCGTGCCCATCACGCCGGCATTCTTGGTCAGGAGGTCGTCGCGGCTCATGCCCGGCATGCGCGGGAAGCCGGCGGTGACGATGATGACGTCGGCGTCCTTGATGGCCGCGTAGTCGGAACCGCCCGACATCGCGCTGTCGAAGCCGTCGACCGGGCTGGACTGCATGATGTCCAGCGCCTTGCCGGCCGCGACGCCACCGAAGACGTCGAACATGACGACGTCGCCCAACTCCTTCAGGCCGATCAGATGGGCGAGCGTACCGCCGATGTTTCCGGCGCCGATGAGGGCGATCTTGCTACGGGCCATGGGGGTTCCCTGAATGCCTTGCGAACGCGGGAGAGTTACTCCCGTGTCGCGACCCCGGCAAGGCGCCGGGTTTCGGCAACTAAGCAGGTGTTCAGCGCGGCTGATGGTGGTTCCGGGATGGCGCCAGAAAGGGCAGCGCGCTGTCGTATCTATTCAGGCATGCACCTGCTGCCCTGCCCGCGTGTGCCCCGAGGGCAGCGCCTCGAGCCCCGGATCGGGCGGCAGCTCCACGGAAAAATGGCGGCGCAGCACGTCCTGGATCAGCTCGTAGCAGGCGCCGATCCGGACCACCTCCAGGGTCGTGAAGTCGATCATGGTCGAGGAGCGGCGGTAGGGATGGTACTTCCGTAGCCCATAGTCGATCACGAGGTCGGCGCAGTCGCGGATCGGCGCCTGGACGTCCTCCGCGCGAAACTTCGTGCCCGTGCCCGTGAGGTTCGCGGACGAACCGAACAGCGGCTGGGTCTCGGCCAGGGCGAGCCGGGCCATCTCCTCCTCCAGCGCGCCGACATTCATCAGGATGGCGAGCGTGCCGTTCTCCGTGCTGGCCGCCAGTGCCCCGGGCTCCAGCGCGCGGGGCAGCGGGTGGTCCGCCCGGAAAGGCCCGATGGCGGAGATCGGCAGGTCGTAATCCAGCACCAGCGCCCGGATCATCTCGCGCCCCCTTGCCGGCATGTCGTGGACCTCGTCATGGATCGCGAGGCTGCCCAGCATGGCGTTGCGCTTGTGCGTGCCACGGCCCTTAGCGCGAAAGAAGCGCATCAGCGCCGCCTCGCAGCCGCCGACCCCGGCATAGCCGACATCGGTCGGGAAGACGCAGACCCCGCCGGCCTTCACCACATCCAACACGCGGCGGGCGTCGCCCGAGATGTCCAGGCGCGGCATTGCGAGTTTCCCCTCAGTCCATTCGCAGGTTCAGGCCGGGTAGGATCGGCGCCCAGCGCTCGTTTTCCGCCCGCAGCATCGCCGCGGCCTGCTCGGGCGTCGTCGTCATGATGTCGAAGCCCGCGCGGGTCAGCGCCTCCTGGAGGCCGGGCTCCGCCATGACCTCCACAGTCGCCGCATGTAGGATCTGGATGACCTCGTGCGGCGTCTGCGCCGGCGCGAAGAGCAGGAAGCGCAGGGAGTTCACCGCCTGGGGCAGCCCCGCCTCGGCCGTAGTCGGGATGTCCGGCGCGGCGGCGGAGCGCGTGGGCGAGAGCAGCGCGAGTGGCCGCAGCGTGCCGCCCCGGAAATGCCCGCTCACCGCCCCCAGGCTAAACACGCCGAGATGCACGTGCCCGGCCAGCACGTCGTTCAGGGCCGGCCCGCCGCCGCGATACTCCACCTGGAGCATGCGAATGCCGGCTTCTCGCGCGAAGAGCTCGTAGCCCAGATGGTGCGGCGAACCGATGCTGGGGTTGGCGAAGGCCCAGCGATCCGGCTCCCGACGGACCAGCTCCACGAATTCCTCCAGGTTCCGGGCGGGAACCGCGGGGTTGATGCCCAGGACCAGCGGGGAGTCGGCCAGGTAGGTGACGGGCGCGAAGTCGCGGAACAGGTCGTAGGCCAGCCGCTGATAGAGAAGCGGGAATAGCGCGACATTGTCGGCATTGATGATGAGCGCATGGCCGTCCGGCACCGCGCGCGCCGCCAGCTCCATCCCGATATTGGTCGCGGCGCCGCCCCGGTTCTCGATGACCAGCGGTTGGCCGACCCTCAGCCGCATCCGTTCCGCCCAGGGGCGCGACAGCGCGTCGGTGCCGCCGCCGGGCGGATAGGGGATGATCAGGCGGATCGGGCGGGTGGGATAGGCCTGGGCCCGTGCCAGCGCCGGCATCGCCAGGGCCGCCATCCCGGCCGCGAACGCGCTTCGACGGCGCATCGGATTATCTCCTCGGACAGCCCTCGGCGGACCGTATCCAGGAGCGTAGCGCGATCTTTTCCGGACAAGAAGGCCCGTGGCGGTCAGGTCGCCGCGCCGCCGTTTCTCAGAGCGGAACGCAGCGCGTGATGTCGTTGTGGCCGACTGCCATCGTGGCGATGGTGCCGTCCGGGCAGTCGGACTGGCTCATGGCGGCCGGGGCGAGGCCGCCGGTCCAGCGCATCACCTCGCCGCGCGAGGCGGTGGTGGTGGTGCAGGTGCGGCGGCCATGGCGCAGGGAGCAGGAGGCCATGGCGGTGCGGCGCAGGCCGCGGCCCTGGGGCATGGCGGCGGAGCGGCCATAGGGCACGGCGGCGGCCACCGGGCCGTTCAGGCCGCGGTTGCCGCGGGCCGAAGCGTAGGAGGTCGCGGGGCGGGACCGCGTGGCGGCGTGGGAGACCGTGGCGCGGCCCCGATCACTGGAGCGCGTCGCGGAGCGCGAGGAAGACGTGGCGGAGGGCCGGGTGGCGGCCTGCCGACTGGCGGTCGATCTGGAGGAACTGGAGGATTGTACATTGGCCCTGGCATCGGTCCGGGCCGAAGCCTCCACCGGCACGAGCGCAGCCAACAGACACAGGCCCAGAAGGCCCCCGATCAGTTTCCGAATGAATCCCCCGATTCCCCAACCTGTCTGCCCTGGAGCCACGCGACACACGCGACTCGGATGCGCGACAGACGCGACACTCGTGTTACGGCGTATTACGTCAGGGCAGGTGAGGCAACCCCAAATATTCCTGGCTTTGCATTTCCGTAAGTCGTGAGGCGGTTCGCTCGAACATCGCGGCGTTCTCGCCCTGCTCGTAAAGCTGGTCCGGCCCGGCCTCGGCCGAGGCCACCAGCTTGCAGCGGTGCTCGTAGAGCGCGTCGACCAGGGTGATGAAGCGCCGCGCCCGGTCGAAGTTCTCCGGCCCGAGTCGCGGGATGCCGTCCAGCACCAGCGTGTGGAAATGCGTCGCCAGGGCCAAGTAGTCGGCGGCGCCCAGCGGCCGGCCGCAGAGGTCGTCGAAGGAGGTCCGCACCACCCCGCGCGCCGCCTCGCCCACCGGAACGGTGCGCCCGAGCACCTGGAGGCTCGCGGGCTCGCCGTGCCGCGAGCCGGTCAGTTCCTCGAAGGCGGCGTCCAGCGCCCGCTCAGAGCGGCCGTTGACCGGATGATGCCAGGTGGGCAGGCCGCGGATGCGCTCGCGCCGGTAGTCCTGCGCGGATTCGAAATAGAAGACCTCCACCCGCGACTGGATGAGCGCGATGAAGGGGAGGAAGGCGTCTCGCCCCGGCTTGCCCTTGAAGAGATCCTGCGGGGCGGTGTTGCTGGTCGCCACCATCACCACGCCCCGGGCGAAAAGCGCCTCGAAGAGTCGGCCCAGGATCATGGCGTCGGTGATGTCGTGGACCTGGAACTCGTCGAAGCAGAGCAGCGAGGCCTCGCCGGCGATCCGGCCGGCCAGCGGGGGAATGGGGTCGTCGGCCCCAGGGTTCGCGCGGCGCCAGGCATGGATGCGCGCGTGCGCTTCCTGCATGAAGGCATGGAAGTGGATGCGGCGCTTGCGCGCGACCTCAGCCGTCTCGAAGAAGAGGTCCATCAGCATGGACTTCCCCCGGCCGACGGCGCCGACGAGGTAAAGCCCCTCCGGCGTGCCCTCGGGCGCGGCGAGGTCGCCGGAGCCGCGCTTGCCGCCGAAGAGTTTTCCCAGGAAGCCGCGCGGCTCCGGGGCGCTGGGCTTCGGGTCGTAGCCGCGCAGGTTGCGCCAGAGGGTCTGCAGGATCTCGGCCGCGTGGGCCTGGGCCGGATCGGCGCGCAGCGCACCCTCGGCGACGCGGGCGCGATAGGCCGCCAGCGGGCCTTCATTCAGCGGGGGGAGCGAGTCCATGGCCGGCAGGGATAGACCGGGCGCCGCCCAGGCTCAACTCGCCTTCCGCAGCGCAGCAATCAATCCCCGCGCCGCGCCGCGCGCGATCAGTCCAGCTGCGCCAGGTAATGTGCGATGGCGGCGATCTCCGCGTTGGACAGTCCGACGACCGCGCCGTTCATCTGCGTGTCGGCGCCGGCGCGCCGGCCTTCCCGATATTCGACCATCGCGCGGGCCAGGAACTCCTCACGCTGGGCGGCGATGCGCGGGATCTGCGCCCGGCCGCCGAAGTCGGACACATGGCAGGTTCCGCAATGGCGCGGTCCGATCAGCGCCTGGCCGGCGGCGAACAGGGCCGCATCGCGCGGTCGGCGATCCTCCGGCGGCCCCGGCGGCAGGCTGGCGAAGAAGGCGGCGAGGTCTTCGATGTCGCGATCCGGCATGTTGGCGGCGAAGTCGTTCATCACCGGCATCTGGCGGATGCGCTCGCGGAACAGGATCATCTGCAGCGTGATGAAATCCGCCGGCTGCCCGGCCAGCGAGGGGATGTCCTCCGTCTGGCTGCGGCCGTTGTCGCCATGGCAGGCGACGCAGGTCTGGGCGGCGAGATCGGCACCGCGCCGGGCATCCTGCGCCGGCGCAATTCCAGGAATCGCGGCGGCCAGGACGGCCGCCGCCAGCAGCCTCAGCCGCATCACTGGCGATAGGTGATGCGGTAGATCGCGCCCATCTGCTCATCCGCGACCAGCATGGATCCGTCGCGCAGCACGTGGACATCCGCCGGACGGCCGAGGAAGCGCTGGTTGGCCTCGTCGAGCAGGCCCGTCATGAACGGCTCGACGCCGGTGACGTTGCCCTGCGCGTCGAGCCTCGCCATCACCACGTCATAGCCGGTCAGCCGCTCGCGGTTCCAGGAGCCACGGCGGGCGATGAAGATCTGGTTGCGATAGGCCTCAGGGAACATGGTGCCGGTGTAAAAGCGGATGCCGAGCGGCGCGACATGGCCGCCGAGCAGGGCGGAGGGCTGCGAGAATTCACTGCAGTTGCGCCCGGCATTCTCCTGCGGATCGGCCCAGCTGCCGACGCAGAACGGGTAGCCATGGTCCTCGCCGCTGCGGCGGACGCGGATGAGCGTGTCGTTCGGCACGTCGTTG
>JAQGHZ010000016.1 GCA_028291485.1 Rubritepida sp.
CCTCGCTGATGCGGCTGCGCGGAACATAGACGATGTCGCCGGCGAAGAGCGGCACGTCCTCGCCGAGGGCGGTGCCGGAGATGTAGCCCTGCAGGTCTAGCGTGCGCATCATCGGGCGGTTGTTGGCCGCCCGCCGGATGAGCACGACCTGGCTCGTGCGGGCGTATTCCTCGAAGCCCCGCGCGAGCAGGACCGCGTCGAGCACCCCGCGCCGGCCCGGGATGGGATAGGCGCCCGGCTGTTTGACGGCCCCGCCGACCATCACGAGCGAGCCGGCCGCCTCGTCGATGCCCAGGGTGACGACCGGATTCGTCAGGACGCGGCGCGACGCGGCGGTGACCGCGGCCTGCGCCGCCTGGACCGTCAGGCCGCCCACCGGGACCGGGATCTGGCCCGCCGAGCGGATCGCGATGGTACCGTCGGGCGCGACCAGCGGGGTCTCGTTCAGCTCGGGCGTGAGGAGGAACTGCACGCGCAGCTTGTCGCCCGGCGCGATGAGATACTCGGGAGCCGTATCGACCCAGGGCTGGAAGCCGGTCGCCTCCACGTTGCGCGGGCTCAGCTCCTGGCCGGTGCAGCCGGCGAGCGCGAGCAGGAGGAGCAGCGGGAACAGCCGTCGCATCAAGTCAGACCAGCCGGGCAAGGCGAGGGGGCAGGATCTGCCGATGGTCGGTGAAGGCGAAGCCCAGCAGCGCGCCGCCCGAGCCCAGCACCCAGTCCCGGATCGCACGGGCGCGGTCGCCGCGCGTCTTCTCGCCGCGCACCACGATCATGTTGGCGTCCACCATCGCCGCCATGCGGCGCATCGGGTAGTTGCCGATATTGTCGGGGCCGATGATCACCACGACCTCGAAGGCCGAGCGCAGCTGGTCCAGCACGCTCGCCGTCGCCTCGCGCGAGGCCCTGGGGCTCGTCAGGTCGGAGCTGAGGGCGTCGTGCGAGATCCAGAGGTTCAGCAGCACGGTGTTGAACATCATGAGATGGCCCGGGATCCGCTCCACCTCCATGGGCTGCGCGCCGAGCGCGGCGAGGTGGGTGCGGCCGTCGCTCTGCAGGTCCAGCAGGGCGATGTCCCCCACGCTGCGGCGGGCCAGGGCCACGGCGAGCGTGCGGCCGAGCTCCGCCCGGCCGTCCTCCTCGGAGGTCCCGACCAGGTTGACGAGGCGCAGGCGGCGGCCGTTCACCTCGGCATCGCGGATCAGCGCGACCAGATCCTCGACCTCGGGGATGGACGCCATCTTCTCGGTCGCCGGCTCCAGGGGACCGAGGCTCGCGACGGCGGGTAGGCTCAGGCCGCGCTCGGCTTCCTCGGGCGTCGCGTATTCGCGCCGCGTCATGGTCAGCAGCAAACCGAGGCAGCCCGAGAAGACGAGGCCGGCCACGATGCCGGCGGCGAGCAGCAGCACGCGGCCGCTGCGTCCATTGGCCGGGGCGGTCGGGGGCTGCACGAGCTGGATACCCGGCCGGCCCTGGCGCCGCGCCTCCTCGCCGATCCGCGCGCCGGCCCCGCGGGTCGCGAGCTGGCGGGTGATGGCCTCGAGCGCGTCGCGCTGGCGGGTGAGTTCGCGCAGCCGACGCTCGGCGGTCAGCAGGCCGTTGCCCTGCTGCTCGGTCTCCTGCCGCTGCCGCGTCAGCTCCTCCAGCTGGCGGTTGAGCGAGCCGACCTCCACGGTGAGGGTCAGCACGCGCTGGTTCAGCAGCTCGACGCCCGGGTTGCGCACCTCACGCGTCGTCGAGAAGGTCCGCCGGGCATTCTCCCGCAGCACGCCGCGGGCCGCGGCGATGCGTTCGTCGAGGTCGCGCAGCATCGGGTTGGGGGCGACGTATTGCGCCGCCACCCGCTCACGCTCCTGCAGCAGCCGGCCGAGATCGTTGCGGCTGTCGTCCGAGGGCGTGAGGTTGGTCGCCTCGACCGAGGCGACCACACGGTTCGGCTCCGCCGCGAGGGCGGCCTGCGCCGTCTGAAGCTGCGCGCGCGCCGTCACCTGCTGCTCGCGCACGCGGCTCTCGCGCTGGAACAGGTCATCCCGCCGGCGGGCGACGAGCTGGATGTCCTGCGTGATGTCGAGGACGTTGTACTCGTTCTGGATCTGCCGGATCTGCTCGTCGAGCTGGCGGATCTGCCGGTTGTAGCCGTCGGTCTCGGCGAACAGCAGCTGCGTGCTGTCGTCGGAGAAGACCTGGATGCGCCGCGCGAAATAGGCGGTCATGACGGCTTCGAGCGCGTGCAGCGCACGGGCCCGGTCGGGCAGGGTCAGCGTGATGCGCAGGACGTTGCTGGTGGGATCCGGCTCGGCCCGGATCGCCTGGCGCAGCGCCTCGACGGCCCGATCCATCTCAGGCCCGCTGGTTGCGGAGAGGTCGGGGAAGATGGTCGAGGGGCCGGCCTGCTGGAGCGCGCGGCGGAGCACCTCGTCGCTGCGCAGGATCTCGACTTCCGAGCGCGTGGCCTTGAGGATCTCGACCGTCATGGTGTTAGGCAGGAAGCCCGTCAGGTCCTGGACGCCGCTGGCCTCGCGCGTCGCCAGCACCAGGAGCACGCTTTCGGCCGTGTAGCGGCGCGTCGCCAGGAGCGCGGCGACCAGGCCGAGCAGCACGGGCACCAGGAAGGCGATCAGCAGCTTCCGCCGGTGCAGCCACAGGGTGATGACCACGTCGGAGAGGTGAAGGCCTCCCCGGGCGGGCGCGCCGAAGGGATCGGCGGGCAGGGGGATGACCTCGTTCCAATCCTGGCGCTGCGGCGCCGGCATCGCCGCGGGAAGCGAGGCGGCCGACATGCTCACCGGGCGGCCCCGGCGGGTGATGTCCGATCGGTGAAGAGGATGGACATCGAGCGCGACCGGAAAGCCATTATCGCGTCTAGCATGCCGGTGTTTGCGAGTGCTACCCTGGCACTGCTTTG
>JAQGHZ010000031.1 GCA_028291485.1 Rubritepida sp.
CACCGCCGCGCCCTATGTCCTCGGCATCAAGGCCGGCTTCCAGGGCGACGACCTGCGCGGCTACCTGGCCGAGGCGAAGCGCCGGCCAGGCGAGGTCACCTTCGGCACCCCCGGCGTCGCGCATATCGCGCATCTGATGGGCGAGATGCTGCAATCCCTCGCCGACGTCCGGCTGGAGCACGTGCCCTTCCGCGGCGGCGCCGATGCGGCGCGCGAGGTCGCCGGCGGCCGCGTAGATTCCTGCATCATCAGCGAGAGCAGCTTCTCGCCCGTGCTGCGCGGCGAGCGCGGCCGGGTGATCGCCGTGACCGGGTCGGCCCGGCGGCCGAACCTGCCGAACGTGCCCACCATCGGCGAGATCGTGCCCGGTTACGAGCTCTCGACCTGGATGATGATCTTCTCGCCACCCGGCACGCCGATGCCGATCCGCCAGCGCATCTCCCAGGCCTTCGCGGCGGCGGTGAACGATCCGCGGCTGCGCGGGCGTATCGAGGAGAGCGGCAACGATCCCGTCAGCGCAGGTCCGGAGCAGGCCGAGGCGCTGTGGCGCAGCGAGCGCGAAAAGCTGACCGGGCTGATGCGCCGCGCAGGGCTGGCGCAGGGCTGACGGGGTGGGCTTGTGGCAGCCGCGTGACTTCGCTAGATGAGCCGCGGATCGGGCGCTTAGCTCAGCGGTAGAGCACTTCCCTGACACGGAAGGGGTCACAGGTTCAATCCCTGTAGCGCCCACCATCCGACGCCAGCGCCTTCCGGCGCTCCCGACGATTCCCTGCAAATCCCGAAAACTCGGGCCGTGTCCGCGGCGCGCCAGCATGCCTTCGCGAGATCGAAGGGAGATGGCCATGGTTGTCGTCTTCGGCCTGCACCTCGTCCCCGGGGCGCGATTCGGCGATTCCATGATGGCGCTGTTCCTGAACACCGACGGCGACGTGCCGATGCGGCGGCCGCCGATCTGGCCGGGCATCGCCGCGCGGCTCTGAGCGCGGTCACGCGTCGGCCCTGCCGGGAGGGCGGATCGCGGTCAGTCCCGCTGCTGCATGACCACGAAGACGCAGAAACCCGCGCAGGCCAGCGCCGAGAAGATCGGCAGCCCGTGCGTCATGACGCCCATGGAGAAGCCCGCCAGCGCCGGCCCGAGCAGCGCGCCCACGCCCCAGGCCAGCCCCATCACCGCATAGATCCCGACGAGGTCGGTGCCCTGGAAGCGGCTGCCCACCAAGGTCAGCATGATGGTGTAGATGCCCACGAAGGCGCCGCCCCAGATGAAGAGCGTCGCGTAGGACAGCACGGGATCGTGCAGCACGAAGGGCCAGAGCAGCGCGCCCAGGGCCGAGACCACCCCCAGCGCGAGCACCAGCCGCCTCCGCTCCATCCGGTCGCCGAGCCAGCCGATCGGCAGCTGCAGCAGGATCGCGCCCACCATCAGCGCCGTGATGAGCCGCGGCGCCTCGGCCTCGGTCCAGCCGGCGCCCATCGCGTAGAGGGCGAGGAAGGACATGCCGGCCGTCTCGACCGCCGCGTTCAGGATCGTCGCCGCGATCGCGACCGGCGCGAGCCGCAGGTAGCGCAGCGGCCCGCCCGTCGGCGCCTCGCCGAAATGCGGCGCGGCGACGCGCTTCGTCGCAACCAGCGGGATCGCGCAGGCGACCAGCACCGCGCCGATCGCATAGGGCAGCGCGCCGTCCGTCCCGACCACCGAAAGGATCAGCGGGCCGGCGGCGAATCCGAGCGAGAGCGCCGCCGTATAGGTCGCCATGGCACGAGCGCGGGTGGCCTCGGCGGAGAGGTGGTTGGCTCAGCATCCCGAGCAGGCCGAGCGCGGCGCTCAGCACCAGGATTTAGCCGAAGGTGTAGGTGGCGACGACGGTGGCGCCGTCACTGGTGTCGAGCAGGATCAGCAGGCCGAGACCGCAGGCCGCGACGCCTGCAGCCATCAGGGCGAACCAACGCGCGCGCAGGGCCGCGGCGCCGGTCAGGAGGAGGGCCAGGCGAATCATAACCTAGCCGTCATCATAGGACCTTACCGCGCCGCCTCAACCGGCGGTTGCGAGCGCGATCCGGATGGCCGCCAGCGCGTCCTCCGCCTTGTCGCCCTCGGGGCCGCCGGCCTGGGCCATCTCGGGCCGCCCGCCGCCGCCCTTGCCGCCGACCGCGGCCGCTGCCGCGCGCACCAGGGCCACGGCATCGGCGCGGCCCTTGGCCACCTCGCCCACGCCGACCACGATGCTGGCCTTGCCCTCGGCCGAGGAAACCAGCCCGACCACATCGGCCGAGCCGCCCTTCAGGATGGCCTCGGCGAGGCCCTTCAACTCCTTGCCCGGCATGTCGCCGAGGTCACGTAGCGCCAGCCGCAGGCCGGCAATGGTCTCGACCTCGGCCGCCGTGCCGCCGAGGGCGAGCTTCTTGCGCGTCTCGGAGAGGTCGCGTTCCAGCTTGCGGCGCTCCTCGATCAGGGTCGCGATGCGAGCCGGGAGGTCGGCTGCGCTGACCTTCATCACGGCGGCGGCCTCGCGCAGCAGCCGGCCGTCGGCGCCCATCGCGGCATAGGCGGTCTCGCCGGTGACGGCCTCGATGCGGCGGACGCCGGCGCTGACTGCGCCCTCGCTCACCAGCCGGAACATGCCGATGTCGCCCGTGCGCTTCACATGCGTCCCGCCGCAGAGCTCGATGGAGTAGTTTCCTTTCCGGTCGGTCGCCGCCGGGTCATGGCCCATGGCGACGACGCGAACCTCCACGCCGTACTTCTCGCCGAAGAGCGCCATGGCGCCCTCGGCCACGGCGGCGTCCGGCGTCATGAGGCGGGTGGTGACCTCGGCATTCTCGCGGATGCGGGCATTCACCTCGGCCTCCACCCAGGCGAGGTCGTCGGGCGCGATGGGGGTGGGCTGGCTGACGTCGAAGCGCAGCCGGTCGGGCGCGACCAGCGAGCCCTTCTGGGCGACATGCGTGCCGAGCCGGCGGCGCAGCGCCTCGTGCAACAGGTGTGTCGCCGAGTGGTGCGAACGGATGGCGGAGCGACGCGTGTGGTCCACCTCGGCCACCACGGCCTGGCCGACCTCGATGTCGCCGCTCTCGACCTTGCCGAGATGGACGAAGAGGTCGCCCAGCTTCTTCTGCGTGTCGCGGATGCGGATGACGGCATTGCCCGCGCGGATGACGCCGGCGTCGCCCTGCTGGCCGCCGCTCTCGCCATAGAAGGGCGTCTGGTTCAGCACGATCGCGACGTCGCGGCCGGCGGCCACGCTGTTCACCGAGGCGCCTTCGGCCACGATGGCGGTGATGGTGCCCTCGGCCGTCTCGGTGGAGTATCCCAGAAAATCAGTCGCTCCGAGCTTCTCCTTGAGGTCGAACCAAAGGGTCTCGGTCGCCGCCTCGCCCGAGCCGGCCCAGGCGGCGCGGGCGCGCTTCTTCTGCTCGGCCATGGCGACGTCGAAGCCGGCCACGTCCACGGCGCGGCCCTCGGAGCGCAGGGCATCCTGCGTCAGGTCGAGAGGGAAGCCGAAGGTGTCGTAGAGGCGGAAGGCCACGTCGCCGGGCAGCGCCTCGCCCTCGCCGAGCTTGGCCTTCTCCGCCTCCAGCAGGCCGAGGCCGCGGTCCAGCAGCGTGCGGAAGCGGTTCTCCTCCAGCTTGAAGGTTTCCGTGATGAGGCTGGCAGCGCGCGAGAGCTCCGGATAGCCGGCGGCCATCTGCCGCTCCAGCGCCGGGAAGAGGCGGTGCAGCAGGGGGTCCTGCGCGCCCATCATGTGGGCGTGACGCATGGCGCGGCGGAGAATGCGGCGCAGCACGTAGCCGCGACCCTCGTTGGAGGGCAGCACGCCGTCGGCCAGCAGGAAGGCGCCGGCGCGCAGGTGGTCGGCCACCACGCGATGGGAGGAGCGGAAGGGCCCGTCCGGCTCCTGGCCGGTCAGCTGCGCGGATTCGAGAATGATCGCCCGGAAGGTATCGGTGTCGTAGTTGTCGTGCTTGCCCTGGAGAATGGCGGCGAAGCGCTCCAGCCCCATGCCCGTGTCGATCGAGGGGCGAGGCAGCGGGTTGCGCGTGCCGACGGGCTCCTCGAGGAACTGCATGAAGACGAGATTCCAGATCTCGATGAAGCGGTCGCCATCCTCGTCGGGGCTTCCCGGCGGACCACCCGGGATCTGGTCCCCGTGGTCATAAAAAATCTCGGAGCAGGGGCCGCAGGGGCCGGTATCGCCCATGCGCCAGAAATTATCGGAGGTCGGTATGCGGATGATCTTGCTGTCCGGCAGGCCCGCGATCTTGCGCCAGAGGGCAGCCGCGTCCTCATCCTCGGAATAGACGGTGACGAGCAGCTTGTCCTTGGCGAGCCCGAAATCCTTGGTCAGCAACTCCCAGGCATGCGTGATTGCCTGCTCCTTGAAGTAATCCCCGAAGGAGAAATTGCCGAGCATCTCGAAGAAGGTGTGGTGCCGGGCCGTATAGCCGACATTATCCAGGTCATTGTGCTTGCCGCCGGCGCGCACGCTCTTCTGGGCCGTGGTCGCGGTGGAATAGTCGCGCTTCTCGGCGCCGGTGAAGACGTTCTTGAACTGCACCATGCCGGAATTGGCAAACATCAACGTCGGGTCGTTGCGCGGGACGAGCGGGCTGCTCTCCACGACGCGATGCCCGTTGCGCGCGAAATAACCCAGGAAAGTGGCGCGGATGTCGTTGCTGCTGCTCATCGGGGGGTGCTCTGAAAAACCTGAGGGCGGGAATTACCCTGGCAAGACAAGCCCCTCAATAGGGCCCCTCAATAGGCAGGGCTGGTCTCGGTCACGGAGACATGGGCGGAGACGACCTTCCAGCCAAGATTGGGGAAGCGGATCCAGGTCTGCGTCTGGCGGGCCGGAGCGTCGCCGCGGCCGCGCATTTTGAAGATCAGGTTCACGGTCGCGATGTCGCGGCCCAAGGTCAGGATCTCCAGCCGCAGCCGCTCGAGCTTGATGCCGGGACCGGGCGGGCGGCGGACGCGGTGGGCGTGGATCTCGTCGAAGCCATAGCCGTTCTCGTGGATGGCCAGGCGGATCGTGTGGGGCGAATTCCAGAAGGTATCGTCCAGCACCTCGACGTTCTTGTCGATCAGCGCCTGCTCGTAGCGCTCGAACTTTTCCCGGACCTCCTCGACGACTTCGGGAATGTTGGGGGTCATGCGAGCGTCTCCAGAGCGAGGGCGGTGCGAACGAGCAGCGTGTCGGCGCCGCGGGCGGCGAGGATGGACAGGCCGACGGGCCGGCCCTCGACCGTGGCGCCGGGCAGGTTCACCTGCGGATGGCCGGCCAGCCCGCCCTGAGCGCAGAGACACAGAATCTGGTCGCGCAGCGGCGTCAGCGCATTCAGCGGCAGGCCGGCTTTCGGCGCGGGGAAGGGCGTGGTCGGCATGGCAAGGATGGTGCCAGGCGTCAGCAGGTGCCGCAGCCGGCCGCAGACCTCGCGACGCATGAGTTCGGCCCAGCCGCGATCCGCCTCGCTCGACATGGCGCCGAGGACGAGGCCCTTCGCCACGCTGAAGGCGAAGCGCGGATTGTCGCGCTCGACCCACTCGCGGAAGGTCTCCCAGGCCTCGACGGGCTGCAGCACGCGCTGGGCGCGGCCCCAGACGGAGAGACCGGGCGGCGCCATCACCACCTCCTCGACCTGCGGGACGACCTTCCTCAACCCGGCGAGCATGCCCTGCAGCGCATCGGCGACCGCCGGCCCGGCAAAGCCGAAGGCATCGGTGGCGACGAGGAGCCTGATCGGCAGCCCCTCGCCCACCGCCTCACTCAGCAGCACCTCCGAAACGCGCGCAAAGGTCTGGGCATCGCGCGCGAACCAGCCTGTGGTGTCGGAACTCGGCGCCTGGGGCAGCATGCCCGTGAGGTTCAGCCGCCCGTGCGTCGGCCTGATTCCGTAGAGGCCGCAAAAGCTGGCCGGCACACGAACCGAGCCGCCGGTGTCCGTGCCCAACGCGGTGTCGCAAAGCCCCTGCGCCACCGCGCTCGCAGAACCGGAGGAGGAGCCGCCCGGCACATGACCGGGCGCAGCGGGGTTGAGCGGCGTGCCCTCGAAGGCGTTCTCGCCCAAAATGCCGAGCGAGACCTCGTCCGTGATGGTCTTGCCGATCAGCGTGGCGCCGGCATCCAGCAGCGCCTGCACCGCCCAGGCATGCCGCGCCGGCACCGGATTCTGCCGCGCCCAGTCCGGATTGCCGCCTCCCGTGGGATGGCCCGCTACGTCAAAGAGGTCCTTCGCGGCGAAGGTCAGCCCATCGAGCGAGCCGCCGGCACGCCCTTCGATGCGGACGGAAGTTCCGGGAACGAAAGGCGACGACATGCAGGGCAACTCCGAACGGTCAGGCACTCAGCTTGGCCGCGACGGCGCGCGCTGGCGAGGGCGGACTATTCCTCGGCGTCGT
>JAQGHZ010000043.1 GCA_028291485.1 Rubritepida sp.
CGGTGGACTGGTGCCGCGCGGCGCTCAAGGGCGGCAAGGCGCGGGCGCTGGTGGTGAATGCCGGCAACAGCAACGTCTTCACCGGCCGCGCCGGCCGCGAGACCTGCGAGCGCACGGCCGCCGAGACGGCAAAGCTGGTGGGCTGCAAGCCGAAGGAAGTCTTCATCGCCTCGACCGGCGTGATCGGCGAGCGGTTGCCGACGGACGTGCTGCTGGCCGCCCTGCCGGGCGCGGTGGACCGGCTCGACGCCGATTCCTGGCAGGGCGCCGCCAAGGCGATCATGACCACGGACACCTTCGCCAAGGGCGCCACGCGCACCGCGACGATCGGCGAGGCGACGGTGACGATCTGCGGCATCGCCAAGGGCAGCGGCATGATCGCGCCGGACATGGCGACGATGCTCTCCTTCATCGCCACCGACGCGAAGATCCCGGCGGCCGCGCTGCAGAAGCTGCTGTCGAAGGGTTCGGCGAAGAGCTTCAACTGCGTCACGGTGGACAGCGACACCTCCACCTCCGACACGGTGCTGCTCTTCGCGACCGGCCAGGCCAGGCATCCGCGCGTGCCTGCCGAGGGCGGCGCGATGCTGAAGGACTTCGCCCGCGCGCTGGACGAGGTGCTGCACGAGCTGGCGCTCATGGTCGCGCGCGATGGCGAGGGGGCCCAGAAGCTGATCACCATCGACGTGACGGGGGCGGTCAGCGCGAAGTCGGCGCATCGCATCGCCATGGCCATCGCCAACTCGCCGCTGGTGAAGACCGCCATCGCCGGCGAGGACGCCAATTGGGGCCGCATCGTCATGGCCGTGGGCAAGGCGGGCGAGCCGGCCGACCGCGACAAGCTGTCGGTGGCCGTCGGCGGCACCTGGATGGCGCGCGAAGGCGGCGTGATCCCGGGCTACGACGAGGCGCCCGTGGTCGCGCACATGAAGGGGCGTGACGTAGAGATCACGGTCGACATCGGGCTCGGCCGCGGGAAGGCGCGCGTCTGGACCTGCGACCTCACGCATGGCTACATCGATATCAATGGATCCTACCGCAGCTGAACTCCCCATCGTCACGGCGCGGCTGGTGCTGCGCCGTCTGGTGCCTGGGGATGCGGCCGACGTCACGCGGCTGGTGAACGACTATTCGGTCGCCGGCAATCTCGCGCGCGTGCCCTTCCCCTACCGCGAGCAGCTGGCGCTGGACTGGATCGCCTCGGCCGGCGAGCAGATCGCTTCGGGCGATGCCTACCACCTCGCGATCACGCGCGACGGCGCCCTGGTGGGCTGCATCGGCCTCACGCTGAAGCGCAACGCGCTGCCGGAGATCGGCTACTGGATCGGCCGGAAATTCTGGGGGCAGCACCTCGCGCGCGAGGCCGGCGCGGCGCTGCTGGATTGGGCGGAGCGCAGCCTAGGCGTCACCGAGGTCGAGGCCAGCGCACTGACCGACAATCTCGCCTCGCAATCCGTGCTGCGGCATCTGGGCTTCGTCGAGAATGGGCCGGGGGTGCAGCAGTTCCTGTCGCGCAACCGCAACATGCCGGTGGTGATGTTCAAGCGGGTGGCGGCCCCACCGAAGCCGGCCGCGCAAAAACCCATCCTGCTGGTCGTCGCCTGCGCGCTGGTGGACAGCGACGGCCGCATCCTCCTGGCGCAGCGGCCGGAGGGAAAGTCGATGTCCGGGCTCTGGGAGTTCCCCGGCGGCAAGCTGGACGAGGGCGAGACGCCGGAGGCCGCGCTGATCCGCGAACTGCGTGAGGAGCTCTCCATCGAGACCCAGGAATCCTGTCTCTCGCCGCTCTTCTTCGCGAGCCATTCCTACGCGAAGTTCCATCTGCTGATGCCGCTCTACATCTGCCGCAAGTGGCAGGGGCGCGTGGCGTCCGCGGAGGGCCAGGCCCTGGCCTGGGTGCGGCCGGAGAAGCTCGCCGACTATCCGATGCCGCCGGCGGACGTGCCGCTGGTCGCGCTGCTGCGCGACTTCCTGTGACGCGCGGCCGGGACTAGGCTGATTCCGATCGCGCAAAAGAGATGGCCATGAATCCCACCGCCTGCCTGCTCATCATCGGCAACGAGGTGCTCTCGGGCCGCACGCGCGACGCCAACCTGCAATTCCTCGCGACCCGGCTGGGCGAGATGGGCATTCCGCTGCGCGAGGTGCGCGTCATCCCCGACGTGCCGGAGATCATCGTGGACACGGTCAACGAAGTCCGGGGGAAATACGACCACGTCTTCACCACGGGCGGCATCGGCCCGACCCACGACGACATCACCAGCGAATGCGTCGCCATGGCCTTCGGCGTGCCCTGGGTGGTGCACGAGGAATCGCGTGCCAACATGGCCGCCGACTATGCGCGCCGCGACCCGCCGGTGGAGATGAACGCCGCACGGCTGCGCATGGCGACGCTGCCGCTCGGCGCTGTGCCCATCGTCTGCCCGATGACATCGGCGCCCGGCTTCTCGATGGGCAACGTGCATGTGATGGCGGGCGTGCCCCGCATCATGCAGTCGATGTTCGATGCGCTGGCGCCCTCGCTGCAAGGCGGCGTGCCGGTGGTGTCGCGCGCGGTGCACGCGATCGGCGTCTTCGAGGGGAACATCGCCGAAGGGCTGGAAGCGATTCAGAAGCGCTATCCGGACCTCGATATCGGCAGCTACCCCTTCTACCGGCAGAGCGCGGGCGTCCCAGGGGCTGTTCCGAGCTTTCCGGGTGGCGGCGTGTCCCTGGTCTCGAAGGGCGTGTCGCTGAGCGATGTGGAGGCCGCGACGGCGGAGATCACCGCGATGCTGGTGGCGATGGGCGCATCGCCGATCCAGGGCGAGCCGACTTAGCTCACCACTCGGCGAAACTTCCGTCCTTGTGGCGCCACACCGGATTGCGCCACCGATGGCCCTCGGCCGCCATCTTCCGCACGAATTCCTCGTTGATCTCGATGCCCAGCCCGGGTCCCTGCGGGATCGCGACATGCCCGTCGTGGTATTCGAAGACCTTCGGGTCCACGAGGTAGTCCAGCAGGTCGTTGGTCTTGTTGTAGTGGATGCCCAGCGACTGCTCCTGGATGAAGGCGTTGTAGCAGACCGCATCCAGCTGCAGGTTCGCCGCCAGCGCGATCGGCCCCAGCGGACAGTGCAGCGCCAGCGCGACATCGTAGGCCTCGGCCATCGCGGCGATCTTGCGCGTCTCGGTGATGCCGCCGGCATGCGAGGGATCGGGCTGGATGATGTCCACATAGCCGTCGTGGAGAATCTTCTTGAAGTCCCAGCGCGAAAAAAGCCGCTCGCCGAGCGCGATGGGCGTCGAGCGATGGTTCGCGATCTCCTTGAGCGCCTCCGCATGCTCGCTGAGGACGGGCTCCTCGATGAACATGAGCTTGAAGGGCTCCAGCTCCTTGGCGAGCACCTTCGCCATGGGGCGGTGCACCCGGCCATGGAAATCCACCGCGATGCCGAAATGCGGGCCGAGC
>JAQGHZ010000110.1 GCA_028291485.1 Rubritepida sp.
GCACACGCGTGGGTGGTATTTCTCCACACGCAAAACGTGTGTTGGAGAAGCCCCCCGATGCGTATCCTCCTGGTCGAAGACGATCGTTCCGCCGCGCGCGGCATCGCGTTCCAGCTGCAGCAGCACCGGATGGTGGTGGATGTCGCGGATTGCGGCGCCGAGGCGCTGGAGCTGGCTCGCCTCTACGATTACGACGCCGCCGTGGTGGACCTTATGCTGCCGGACATGGAGGGCTACGAGGTGGTCTCCAAACTCCGCGCCTCCCGTGTCGAGGCACCGGTGCTCATGCTCTCGGCAGTCTCGCGCACCCAGGCCAAGATCCGCGGCCTTGCCGTCGGCGCTGACGACTACCTGTCCAAGCCCTTCGAGCCCGACGAGCTGGTCGCCCGCCTCCAGGCGATGATCCGCCGCTCCAAGGGCTTCAGCCAGCCGCGCATCCAACTCGGCGCCCTCTCGCTGGACCTCGGCGCCAAGGAAGTGGCGGTGCAGGGCCGGACCGTGCATCTCACCGGCAAGGAATACGCCATCCTGGAGCTGCTGCTGATGCGCCGCGGCACGGTGCTGTCGAAGGAGAACTTCCTCGACCACCTCTATGGCGGCATGGACGAGCCGGACAGCAAGATCATCGACGTCTTTGTCTGCAAGCTCCGCAAGAAGCTGCAGGTGGCGGGCGCGGCCAATGTGATCGGCACGGTCTGGGGCCGCGGCTACATCATCCGGGACGGCAGCGGCCCCTCGGCCTACCGCCCGCCGGTGCCGGAGATTCGGCTGAGCGCCGCCTGATCAGGCGGCGCTTTGTGCCGACCGCGGATCGGAGAGGTGGACGCCGCCTTGCCGCAGCCCCGCCTGGAGCTCGGCGATCGGCACTGCGCGCGGCGCGATGCCCCGGTTCGCGGCGATGGCCGCCGCCACGCCGGCCGCCTGGCCGGTGAGCCAGCACTGCGGGATCTCGCGCAGGAAGGAATGGCTGTTGGGGTCGCAGCTCAGATGGCGCCCCGGGGCCAGCAGCCCGTCCAGCTTCTCCGGCACAAGGGCCCCATAAGGCACGGAGACACTGGGGAATTTCGGCGCGAGGCTGGGCGAGACGCCGATCTCGTCCGCGCGCACCCGGCCATCCCAGTCGGAACGGAGCACGCTCCCCGCCCCGCGCAGACGACGGGCGTGGCGGATGCCGATCTGCGGGGCGGAGAGCATCATCCAGGCGTTCTGGAAGCCGGGCGCCTCGGCGCGGTAGTGCTCCAGGTGCTGCGCCATCAGCCGGTGACTCTGGATCTCGACGGCGGTGAGGTCGTCCACATCCACCGCCGAATAGCCGGCGAGGCGGGGGCCGAGGAACAGCGCCACGTCGTCCCGCCACGAGGCGAAGGCGCGCTCGAAGTAGCGGAAGCGCTCGCGGCCACGCTGCATGAAGGCGCCGAAGGCCTCCGGCTCCTCGGCGCGCCAGCGCTGGTAGCGCGGCATGTTCACGCCGCCGAAGAGCCAGCTCGTGTTCATGCAGTGGTGGATGTCCGCTTCGTCGATGTCCGCGTCGTAGGCGGCGCCGGCGCGGGCGAAGAGGTCGCCGTCGCCGGTCGCGTCGACCACGCAGGCGGCGCGGATCGCGCGGCGGCCTTGCTTGGACTCGAAGAAGACGCCGCGCGCGGCTCCGTCCTCCATCAGCGGCTCGGCACCCCAGGCGTGGAAGAGGATCTCGGCGCCGGCTTCGAGCACCATCTCCATGGCCGCGAGCTTCATCACCTCGGGGTCGCAGGTCGGCGAATGCGTCACCACGCCGTGGAAGGCGGCGGTGCGCAGCTGCCACCAGGCGGCGGTCGCGGTATCGCGGCTGCCCCAGGCGGCGGCAGGCGGCCCGGCGACGGCCTCGGCCGGGAGGCGGGCCAGAAATTCCTCGGCGAATCCGCGGATGACCTTGCGGCCGGACCAGTCCGTCATCCGGTCGATCCAGACCACCAGCCCGCCCGTCGAGAGGCCGCCGAGATGGTTGTGCCGCTCCAGCAGGAGGGTGCGCGCGCCCTGGCGTCCCGCGGCCACGGCCGCCGCGACGCCGGCCGGGCCACCGCCGACCACCAGCACGTCGCAATGCGCATGGACCGGGATGTCGCGCGCGGCTTCCGTCACCCTCTCGCCGGTCGGCGGACGGCGGCGGCGCGAGGCGTCACTCGCAAAAGTCTCGCTGCGAAAGAAGAGGCGGCCGCCCTCGGTCTCGGAATTCGTGCCCATGGCCGAACAAATAGCCCGTCTTGCGGTGGATGACAGCCTTTGGCAGACAGGCTGACGTGTTGCGCCTCCTGTCCTTGCTCCTGTTGCTGGCCGGCTGCGCGGTCCAGCCCCAGGTTGCGGCCATCCCGCCGCCGCTGAGCTATCCGCCGGCGGCCCGCGAACGCGTGATCCGCCTGGCGCTGAACGAATGGCGCGACTGGGGCTGCGTCATCACCGGCTTGTCTGCCCCCAGCCTCGCCATCTGCGAAAATCCCGGCACGCCGCGCCCCGAAAGCGCGCCCGAGAATTTTCCGCGCGTGCTGGCCTATTGGCGCATCGTCCCCAACGCCGAAGGCGCCATCCCTGCCAATCGCAGCCGCTATGCCGCCGCCCTCCGCGGCGAGGTGGCGGCGCCCGGGCTATGGGCCGAGCCGTACTGGTCCGCGGCCTTCATCTCCTGGGTGATGGCGTCCGCCGGCGTGGACGCGCCGGAATTCACGCCCGACGCCTCACATTCCCGCTACCTCGACCATCTCGACACGCTGGCCGCCGCCTGGCCTAGCCTCGCGCCCTTCCTGCCGCGCGATCCGTCAGCCTATGCGCCCCAACCCGGCGACCTCGTCTGCCGCGACCGTTCGCGCCGCCCGCTCGCCTCCTGGACCGACCGCGCGCTTGAACGCGGCCAGTTCCGCCCCATGCATTGTGACATCGTGGTCGAGGTGGGAGCCGGGGTGGTCGAGGCCGTGGGTGGCAATGTGTCCGACAGCGTGACGTTGTCGCGCTGGGAAGCGGATGAGGCCGGGCGGCTGGTGCCCGGGCAACCTAGCGCCGTCGTCATCATGGAAAACCGCCTCGGCCGCACGCCCCCCTGGTCCCCGGAGTCCCGCTCATGACCGATCTGTTCAGCCCGCTCACCCTGCGCGGCGTCACCCTGCGCAACCGCATCGGCGTCTCGCCAATGTGCATGTACTCCTGCGCCGAGGACGGGTTGCCGACCGACTGGCACATGGCGCACCTCGTCTCGCGCGCCGTGGGCGGCGCCGGCATGACGATGGTCGAGGCCTCGGCCGTGGTGCCCGAGGGCCGGATCACCCCGCGCGACGTCGGCATCTGGAGCGACGCACACACCGCCCCGCATGCCCGCCTTGCCGCGGCGATCGCGGCGATGGGCTCGGTGCCGGCCGTCCAGATCGCCCATGCCGGCCGCAAGGCCAGCCGCGCGCGCCCCTGGGATGCGCCGGCGCCGGCCGAGAACGGCTGGCAGACCGTCGGACCCAGCGCCGCGGCCTTCGGCGACTTCCTCACGCCCAGGGCGCTGAGCGAGACCGAGATCGCCGCGACCATCGCCGCCTTCGCTGCCGCGGCGAAGCGCTCGGTGGCGGCCGGCTACAAGCTGATCGAGATCCACGGCGCGCATGGCTACCTGATCCACCAGTTCCTCTCGCCCCTCTCCAACCAGCGCAACGACGGCTGGGGCGGTGATTTCGAGGGCCGCACGAAGCTGGCGCGCGAGGTGGTGAAGGCCGTCCGCGCCGCCATTCCGGACGACCTCGCGCTCGCCATCCGCATTTCGCACACCGACTGGGTCGAGGGCGGCTGGAACACGGAGGAGAGTATCGGCCTCGCCAAGCTGCTGAAGGGGCTCGGCGTGGACATCGTCGACGTCAGCTCGGGCGGCCTGGATGCGGGCCAGAAGATCCCGATGGGTCCGGGTTACCAGGTGCCGGGAGCGGCGGCGGTGAAATCCGGCGCGGACGTTCCGGTCATGGCGGTCGGCCTCATCACCGAGCCGGCGCAGGCCCAGGCGATCCTCGACGAGGGCAAGGCGGACCTGATCCTCCTCGCCCGCGCCTTCC